>NZ_JBIAXG010000022.1:0-137380 GCF_042896465.1 Streptomyces sp. NPDC001292 | reverse complement strand
CCCCAGCAGGCACAGACCTACACCCTCGAAGTCCAGATCCAGATCATGGACCACGGACTTGCATCCCGTCGCCGCCGGTAAACGCAACGGTGTTGACGTCATCGTCGTCGGCGGCGGTACAGCCGGCTGCGTGCTCGCCGCCCGTCTGACCCAGGACGCGGGCACCCGCGTCCTGCTCCTGGAGGCCGGCTCGGCCACCCTGCCGGACGCCGTGACCCATCCCCCGTCCTGGCCCTCGCTCGCGGCCTCGGGGGCCGGCTGGGGCGACACGACCGTCGTCCAGCGCGTCTCCGACGCCCCCGTGGCCCTGCCCCGCGGCAAGGGCCTGGGCGGCTCGTCCGCCATCAACGCCATGGTCTTCGCCCGCGGCCACCGCATCAGCTACGACAGCTGGAGCGACCACGGCGCGAAGGGCTGGACCTTCGACCACCTGCTTCCCTACTTCCAGCGTTCCGAGACCACCACCGGCGGCGCCCCCGGCCGCGGCACCCGAGGCCCGCTCGCCGTCGCCCCGGCCAAGCAGCCCAACGAGGTCCTGCTCGCCTGCCTCGACGGCGCCCTGGAGACCGGACACCGTCGCGCCTTCGACATCAGCGGCGGCCTGGAGGAGGGCTTCGCTCCCGTCGACCTCAACATCGTCGACGGCCGCCGCCAGAGTGCCGCCGACGCCTACCTCGCCCCGGCCCTGGACCGCCCCAACCTCGACGTCGTCACCGGTGCGACCGCCCACCGGCTCCTCTTCGACGGCAGGCGCTGCGCAGGCGTCGAATACGGCGCCGACGGCCGGACCCACACCGCGCTCGCGGCCGGAGAGGTGGTGCTGACGGCGGGAACCATCGGATCCGCGCTGATTCTCCAGCGCTCCGGCATCGGCTCCGCGGACGATCTGCGCCAGGCCCGGGTCGACGTCCTCCACGAACTGCCCGGCGTCGGCCGCAACCTGCACGACCACCCGCGCGCCAATCTCGTCTACCAGGCCCAGCGGCCGGTGCCGGCGGCCCGCTACAACCACGGCGAGATCCTGGGGCTGCTGCGCAGCACCCCGGACGCCGACGGGCCGGACGTGCAGATCATCTTCATCGACATCCCGCTGCCCAACCCGGTGGCCCCGGTGCAGAACGGCTTCACCATCGGCATCTCACCGATGCGCCCGAAGAGCCGCGGCTCACTCCGGATCAGCTCGGCCGACCCGTACGCGCCGCCGGTGATCGACCCCCGCTACTTCACCGAGGAGGCGGACGTCCGGGCGGTGGTGTCCGGTATCACCACAGCCCGCCGGATCGCCTGGTCCTGCGCGCTCGCCGGGTGGGGCATCGAGGAGGTCAGCCCGGGGCTGTCCGCGGTGGACGAGGAGTCGATCGCCGACTACACCCGCCGGTACTTTGCCTCCTCCTGCCACCCCGTCGGCACCTGCACGATGGGCGAGGACGAGGTGTCCGTCGTGGACTCCGAGCTGCGGGTGCGCGGACTCGACGGGCTGCGCGTCGCGGACGCCTCCGTCATGCCCTCCATCCCCTCCAACGACACCACCGCCACCGTGTACGCGATCGCCGAGCGCGCCGCCGACCTGCTGCGCCGTCCCTGACCCGCTCGACGTGGCACCGTGGACGGCCCGCACCCGTCCCGTTCCACGGCCCTACCCGAAGCAGACCGTAACAACCCATTGCCGGATAACAGGCACGGGGCGCCGAGACCGGCCCCGACACGGCTCGAACTCCCGCCGGGGCGGAACCGGGACAAACGGCAAGGGGTGAAAACTAGACGTCCTTTAGACTTCAATGATTGCATGGGCCACACGGAGCCGGGTGCAAGCGCAGCCAGGTCGGCCACAGCACCGGGCCTCCTCCGTCGGCCGTTGGAGGCAGCCCGATGAATGACCTGGACTCGACCCTCTGCCCGGCCTCGACACGGCTGGTCGGACGCGACGGGGACCTCGCGTTCATCCAGTCCTTCTTCAGCAACTCCGAGGTATACGGAGCGGCCCTGCTGCTCTCCGGCGAGGCCGGGGTGGGCAAGACCGCCGTGCTCGACTCCGTGGCAAAGGGCGCCGTGCACAACGGCATCCGGGTCCTGCGCGCGGCAGGCGTGCAGTTCGAGGCCGACATCAGCTACGCCGGCCTCAACCAGCTGCTCGTCCCGCTCTTCGACGACTTCGACATCCTCGACACCGTGCACGGCGACGCCCTGCGGGTCGCGGTCGGCATCGGCAGCGGCCCGCCGCCGAACCGTCTGCTGACCTCCACCGCCGCTCTGCTGCTGCTCCGGCTGATATCCGTACAGACACCGTTGCTGCTCGTCATCGACGACCTGCCGTGGCTGGACCGGGCGACCAACGCCGTGCTCGGCTTCGTAGCCCGCCGCCTGGTCGGCAGCCGCATCGGCTTCCTCGCGGCGTCCCGCGACGGCTCCGAGAGCTTCTTCGAGTCCAGCGGTCTGCCCGAGCACCGGCTGGAGCCACTGGACGAGGACGCGTCGGCCGAGCTGCTCGCCCTCGCCCACCCCGACGTCTCCCCCGCGGTACGGCGCCGCATCGCCGCCGAGGCGCGCGGCAATCCGCTCGCGCTGGTGGAGCTGCCGATGGCGCTTTCCGCCGAGCAGCGTTCGGCCCTGGCGGCGGTACCCACCGTGCTGCCCCTGAGCGATCGCCTGCAGGCCATGTTCGCCTCACGGGTGGCCGGTTTGCCGGACCGCAGCCGGGAGCTGCTGCTGATCGCCGCCCTCGACGGAACCGGTGACCTGGCCGCCATCGAGGCCGCCGGGTCCGGCCGGGCCTCCGTGGACGATCTCACCCCCGCGGAACACAAACGCTTGGTGACGGTCTCGGCGGACAACCGGCGGCTGTCCTTCCGGCATCCGCTGATCGGCTCGGCGGTGGTGGAACTGGCGACCGCCTCGGAGCGCAGACGAGCCCACCAGGCGCTCGCCGACGTGCTCAGCGACCAGCTGGAGCGCCGCGCCTGGCATCTGGGCGAGGCGGCCGTCGGTCCCGACGAGAAGGTCGCGGCCCTGCTGGAGGAGGCCGCACGCCGCCGCCTGCGGCGTGGGGACGCGCTCGGCGCGGTGACGGCCCTGACCCGGGCCGCCGGACTCAGCACCATGGCGGCCGACGAGAGCCGCCGGCTGGCCGAGGCGGCCTATGTCGGCGTGGACTCCGGCGGAGAGCTGGAGGACGCCTCCCGGCTGCTCGCCGGGGCCCGGCTCGCCCATCCCGTCACCGGAGAGCAATCCCTGCACGCGGCCGCCGCGTCCGCGTTCCTGCTGATCAACAGAGACGGCGACATCGACACCGCGTACCGGCTGCTGGTCGGCGCGATCGAGTCGGGGCAGCACGGGTACGACGCCTCGGACACCGGCCTCATCGAGGCACTGCACCTGCTGGTACTGCTGTGCTGGTACGGCGGTGACCCCAAGCTGTGGGAGCCGCTGATGGCCTTCGTGGACCGGCTGACGCCGGAACCGCCCGAGCTGCTGTGGGTGATCACCCAGACCTTCGGCGACCCGGCGCGCACCGGTGCCGGGGCCCTGCCCAAGCTGACGGAGCTGATCGCCACCGTGGGCGACGACGCCACCCGGGTGATCCGCGTCGGCACCGCCTCGGTCTTCCCGGACCGGCTCGGGGACTTCCGGTGGGCCACGCGCCGGCTGGTGGAGCAGGGCCGTGCCGGTACCGCGCCGGTCCGTCGGCATCTGGGCGCGCTGATGCACCTGGGCCTGGACTACTTCCACCTGGGCCGGTGGGAGGACGCCGCGCAGCTGGCGGCCGAGGGGCTGGCCCTGTGCGAGGACCACGACTACCGGTTCTTCGCCTGGTACTTCCACTACATCCAGGCGGTCGTGGCCGGTGTGCGGGGTGACGGGGAGACCAGTGCCGCGCTGACCGAGGAGATCGTGCGCTGGGCGACGCCGCGCGGGACCCACGGCGCGCGGTTCTTCGCCTGCCACGCCCGGGCGCTGGCCGCCCTCGGCAGCGGCGACTTCGAGACCGCCTACCAGCACGCGAGCACACTCAGCCCGCCCGGAACCGTCGCCTCCTATGTGCCGATCGCCATGTGGGGCACGATGGACCTGGTCGAGGCAGCCATCAGGACCGGCCGGGAGCGGGAGGCCGCAGCGCACGCGGTGGCGATGCGCGAGTCGGCGATGGCCGGGCTGTCATCCCGGCTCGAGCTGCTGGTGCTGGCGTGCGAGGCGCTGACCACGCCCGGGGAGGCGGGGCTCGCCCTGTTCGAGCAGGCGCTGTCCCTGCCCGGTCCGGAGCGCTGGCCCTTCGACGTGGCGCGGGTGCGTCTCTTCCACGGCGAGCGGCTGCGGCGACTGCGGGCCACGACGGAGGCCCGCAACCAGCTGACCCAGGCGCTGGAGGCCTTCCGGCGGCTGGGCGCCGAACCCTGGGTGACGCGCACCGCGGCGGAGCTGCGGGCCAGCGGCCAGTCCGCGCCGACCGCCGCCCGGCCCGGCCGCGTGGCGCTGACCGCCCAGGAGCTGCAGATCGCCACGCTCGCGGCGACCGGGCTGACCAACAAGCAGATCGCCGAGCGGCTGTTCCTGTCGCACCGGACCATCGGCACGCACCTGTACCAAATCTATCCCAAGCTGGGCATCACCTCGCGGGCCGCGCTGCGTGACGCGCTCTCCGAGCTGGAGACGAACGAAAGCGAGTGATCGCGCCGGGCGAGGGCGGACGACTTCGCCCTGCCTCAGTCATTTGACGTATGCCGCATCCCGGCCGCCCCGCGCAGAGTGGACGCGAGGACACCCCGCCGGGCGTCCTCCCCCGGTGGCCGCGCTCAAGGTCACCCGGCACCACGAGAGGGGAACCTGGATGTTCGGCGCCTCGGACAGCCATCCGGACATCCACTGGCCGTCGGGCTTCTCGCCGGACCAGGCGCACAGCTTCTGTCAGGCGCAGGCCGTCGTGCACGCGCCGCCCGCCACGGCCTTCGCCCTGCTCACCTGCGTGACGCGGTGGCCGGAGTGGGTTCCGGGTGTCACCGAGGTCCGGGCCGGGCCGCTCACCCGGACGTTCGAGGTGTGGTTCCACGGGCAGCGGTTCGAGCTCTTTCTGGGCGAGCACGTGCCGCACAGCCGGCTCGGCTGGTCGGGCATCGGCGCCGGTGTGCAGCTGTATCAGGCCTGGTTGCTCACCCCGGTCGAGGACGGCACACATGTGGTCATCGGGAACGTGGTCCGGGGTCCCGCCGCGAAGTCCCTCAACGAGTTGTCCCCGGTGTGGACACAGCGCCTGAACTCCCTATGGCTCGCACAGCTCAAGCGGCTCTCGGAAAGCGCCCCGTAGAACAGCGAGGCATAGCCCGACCCGCCCGGAAACACGCCGCCGGCCGGCACCCGGTGAGGGCGTCGGCCGGTCGAGGTCGAGTGGTCCGGCGGGTCAGGCGGCCGGGACTGCTTCCTTGGCGTCGGCCGGGGCGGAGTCGGCGGTGCCGGCCTTGTCGTCGGTCTTCCGCGTCGACTTGAGGAAGAGGGCGAGGACGATGCCGACGGCGAGGGTGGGGGCGATCCAGAGGTATCCCATGGCCGTGGCGTGGGCGAAGGCGTCCAGTGCGGTGTCGCGCAGGGCGGCGGGCAGCCGGCCGATGGTGTCGGGTCGGGCGGCGTCGAAGCCTCCGGCAGTCGGCAGGCCGTGGGTGCGGTGGGCGAAGCCGGTGTTGAGCAGGGTGCCGAAGACGGCAACTCCGAAGGCCGCGCCGATGGAGCGGGCGAAGGTGACGACGGCGCTGGCGGCGCCGAGGTCGGCGGCGGGCACGCTGTTCTGGACGGTGGTCAGCACGACCATGGGGACCATGCCGATGCCGACGCCGGTGATCAGGAAGTAGACGCTGAGCACGAGGGTGTTGGTGGCGGCATCGATGGTGCCCAGCAGGAGCAGTCCGGCGAGGTTGGCGAGCAGACCGCCGAGCAGGATCATGCGCAGCCGCTCGACGTGTGCGGCCCAGCGTCCGGCCAGGGACTGGCTGATGACCAGACCGGCGACCAGCGGCAGCATGTAGATGCCGGACAGGGTGGCCGAGACGCCGTGGACGATCTGGAGGTAGGTCGGCAGGTAGACCAGCACGGCGAACATCGCGGCGTTGGCGAAGAAACCGATCAGCGAGGAGAAGACCACGGTCGGCGAGCCGAGCATGGCTGGCGGCAGGACGGGGGCGGCGGCGCGGCGCTCGACCGGCACCAGCAGCGCGCCGAGGACGACGGTGGCGACGATCAGGCCGACGATGGCAGGCGAACCCCAGCCCCAGCGCTCGCCGAAGGACGTGATCAGGACCAGGCCGGTGGCGATGGCGGCCAGGGTGGTGGCGCCGGCGTAGTCGATGCGGGCCCTGGCGCCGCGGGTGGCGGCGGGCAGCGCACGGGCGGCGATGGCCAGGGCGACGATGCCGACGGGCAGGTTGATCAGGAAGGCCCACCGCCAGGACAGCTGGTCGGTGAAGACGCCGCCCAGCAGGGGGCCGACGATGCTGGCCACGCCGTAGACCGAACCGAACATGCCCTGGTACCGGCCACGTTCGTGAGGTGCGACGATGTCGCCCACAAGGGCGAATGTCAGCACGATCATGCCGCCGCCGCCCACGCCCTGGAACACCCGGGCGCCGATCAGCTCGGGCAGGTTCTGCGCCAGGCCGCAGGCCACCGAGGCGATCAGGAAGATCGAGGTCGAGGCCAGGTAGAGCCGCTTGCGGCCGAACATGTCGCCGAGCTTGCCCCACAGCGGCGTCACCGCCGTGGAGGCGAGCAGGTACGCGGCGCTGACCCACGCGATGTCGTCGAACCCGTTCAGGTCCTCCGCTATCCGGGGCAGCGCGGTGGAGACGATCGTCTGGTCCAGGGCGGCCAGGAGGACCGCGAGGATCAGCGCGCTCATGGCGGCGGCCACACCACCCACCCTGGGTGCTGCGGACTGCTGTGCCTTCGACATCGGGACGTGCCTTTCTGGAAGTGGTGCACATGGACGGTGTGCCGACCGCGCGCCAACGATCAGACTCATTGGTCTGGCACTACCTTTCTTATTTGTCACTCTACTGTAGCAGTTATTGTCGAGGGGTCTACTCCCGAGAGGCGTTAGATGTCTAAGGCTTCACACTCCGCCACTAGACTCGGTGCGGTGAGAGCTGACGCAGCACGCAATCTGGAAGCCGTCCTGACCACCGGGGCGCGCATGCTCGCCGCCGACCCGGGCGCGAGCATCGCCAACATCGCCGCCGAGGCGGGCGTGGACCGGCGCACCGTCTACCGGCGCTTCGCCTCCCGCGAGGAACTCCTCGCCGCCATCTACGAGTCCCGCCTGGAGGCCATCGAGCGGGCCATCGAGGACGCACGGCTGCGCGAGGCACCCGTCGCCGTCGCCCTGCACCGCTACGTCGAGAACATCATCGGCGTCAACCGCACCTGGCCCGTCGACCTCGCCCGCATGCTCGCCGACGACAGCGTCCACGCACGGCGCGACGCGTCCATCCGCGAGGTCGACGCCTTCCTGGAGCGGGCCACCGCCGAAGGCCTCCTGCGCCCGAACCTCCCGGAGGGCTGGGCTAGCGCACTGCTGCCCCAGCTGATGCACCTCGTATCCCGGCAACAGCCCCAGCTGAGCCCCGCGCAGGGGGCGGACATCGTCGTCGACACCCTGCTGCACGGTCTCGGCGCCTCCTGACATACCGACGGCCCTCGGGAACACACGTGTCCAGGTGTTCCCGAGGGCCGTCGGCCTGTGCGGCGGCGGTGTGAAGGGGTGCGTCCCCGCCGCCGCTCAGCTCATTCCAGGACCTGGCGAGCCGTGTCCGTGCGGGGGGCCTCCTGTTCCTCCTCCGCTCCTCCGGGGCGCCGGGCGAGTGCCGGCGGAGGCAGAGGGACGGTTCCGGGCAGGCGGACGCGGCGGAGTCGGGACGGCTCGTTGCCGGGGTCGGGGCGCTTCAAGGCTTCTCCCATCGATGCGTTCGACATGCCGTGCCCCGGCGCGCGAGGGATGCTGGGCCGCGGGGCGGACAAGGGTGGGTGTTCTGATCAACCAGCGGCGGCAGTCACGCATTCCGGTACGAACCGATTCCGTCACGAAGACGGCCGTCGGCGTGTCCAGTGTCCAGTTGACGACATGACACAACCGCGCCAGGACGCGCGGGCATGCACCCCTCGCCGGCGGCCGAATATTTCCGGCATCCCGTCCCCCTGTCCGTTGAAGGGACCGCCGTGCCGCCTCTGCCTCTGCGCAGGGGCGGGTGGACAACGCTGTGCACCGTGGTAGTGGTGCTGGCGGCGTCACCCGCCCCGGCCTTCCAGGCCGCCCAACCGCCCGCCTCCCCGGCCGCCCGTGACCGCCGCCCCGGCGCAGGCCCCTGCCCGACGCGCCGAGGGTGACCCTGGTGACGGGCGACACCGTCACCGTCGTCCGAGCAGCCGACGGCACACAGACCCACCTGGTGCAGGACCCGCAGGGTCGCTACACCGGCTTCGAGACCCACCGCAGCGGCTCCGACACCTACGTCTATCCGCACGACGCCCTGCCCTACGTCGCCGCCGGCCTGCTGGACCTGAACTGTTCGACGTCACACGGCTGCTGGTGGACGGCTACGACGACGCGCACCGCGACCGGCTCGCGCTGATCGTCACCTACACCGACACCGCCCGGCGCTCCGGCCGCCAGGCCCCGCCGCAGGGGGCCCGCACGGTGCGCGCGCTGGACAGCATCGGCGGCGCGGCGCGCGCCGTGGACCGGTCGGCGGCGTTCTGGACGTCGGTCACTAGCGGCGCCACTGCGCGGACAGGGGTGAGCGGCCCCGGCTCAGGGACGGCATCGCCAAGATCTGGCTGGACGGCAAGGTGAAGGCGGACCTGGCCGACAGCACCGCCCCGGTGGGCGCACCGCAGGTGTGGGCGGACGGCGACACCGGCGAGGACGTCGATGTCGCGATCCTCGACACCGGCGTGGACACCGGGCACCTCGACCTCGCCGGGCGGATAGCCGCGCCGAGGACTTCGTCCCCGGTGAGTCGGTGACCGACGCGACGCGAACGGCCACGGGACGCACGTGGCCTCCACCGTCGCCGGGAACGGTGCCGCCTCCGGCGGCCGGGAGAAAGGCGTCGCGCCGGGAGCGCGGCTGCACATCGGCAAGGTGCTCTCCGACGACGGGACGGGCCAGGACTCCTGGCTGCTGGCCAACATGGAGTGGGCGGCCCGCGACCAGCACGCGGAGATCATCAGCATGAGCCTGGGCGGCCCGTCAACCGACGGCTCCGACCCGCTGAGCATGGCGGTGGACCGGCTGAGCGAGGAGACCAGGGCCCTGTTCACCGTGGCCGCGGGCAACTCCGGGCCCGATGGCAGCTCATGATGACCGTGTCCGGTCTGGGCCCGTCTCCACTCCCCTGCCGTCTGGTCTCGGAGAACTCTCGCGACGCGTGGCCCGCGCCCTACTCCACCGCCACCCGCACCGAGTGGGGATGCACCTCCCGGGCGGGCGCGGCGCGCGAATAAGCCCAACTGCCCCTGATCCAGCTCGACTACGGGATCGCCACCGACTCCGCCGGCCGAGCCTCCCGGCACACCGGTCTGACGGTCACCGCCTCGCACCTGCCGGGATCCACCGACGTCGCCGTCGACACGGTGGGTGTGGACGTCTCGTACGACGACGGGACCACCTGGCACCGGGCGGACCTCCGCCACACGGCCGACGGGTGGCACCCGGCTCGACGCGCCGCACACCGCCCGGTTCGTCACCCTGCGCACCAGTGCGCGCGACGCCCGCGGCAACAGAGCGCGGCAGAGCATCGTCCGGGCCTTCGGACTCAAGTAGGCCTGCCGAGTGCCGTCAGCCCCGCCGGACGCCTTCGAGGAAGCGGCCGGCCAGGTCGATCCGTTCGGCGAGGGTGGCGGGCGTCTGCCCGAAGTCCACGAACAGCTCGTGCACACCCGCCTCGGCGGCGGCCCGCGCGTAGTCGATGTACTGGGCGAGGGTGCCCGCCCGCGGCATCTGCTCGGCGTCGGTCCTCGTGTCGGTCAGCTCGGGGTTGACGCGCAACGCCATGCGCAGGGAGGCGGGGTCGCGCTCCGCCTCTACCGCCTCCTTCTGGATGACGTCCCACAGGCCCATCAGATGGGACAGCGGCATCGCGACGGGCAGCCAGCCGCCGAGCCTGCGTCCGATCCGGCGCAGGCCGCCGGGGTGAACGCGGCGAGCAGCACGGGCGGCCCGGGCCGCTGGCGCGGCTTGAGTCCCACCACGGTCTCCGGGATGGTGAACAGCGGTCCCTCGTGCGAGAAGACGTCGCTGTTCCAGTACTCCGCCAGGACGTCCAGGGTCTCGTCGAGCCGCGCGCCGCGGCCCTTCCACGGCACGGAGACCGCGGTGTACTCGTCAGGCATCCAGCTCAGGCCGAGGCCCACGATTAGACGTCCCTGCTGAGCAGGTCGAGCGTGGTCAGCGACCGGGCCAGCATGAGCGGTGGCAGCCACAGACCGTTCAGGGTGCTGGTGCCCGGATGAACCCGCGTCGTGTGGGAGGCGGCGAAGGTCAGGGCAACCAGGGGGTCCATATGGTTCTCGTAGGCACGCGGCATCTCGCCGTCGCCGCTCGGGTACGGGGCGGCAGGCACGCGCGGGGCGAGGACGCGGTCACCCCGTCCACAGCGAGTCGTATCCCATGTCCTCGGCGGTGCGGCAGACGCGCAGGATACCTTCCGGCCGGGGCGTCGGGGCCGAAGGTCGGCAGGGCCAGGCCAAGTTGCATCGGTGCCTCCTCAGGCGGTGACCCGATCCGGGTCCTTGTCTCTCAAGGGGATGCCCAGCAGGGCTTCGAGTGCGGCGACCGTCCGGGCGGGATCCACGGCGTGGACGGTGGCGAAACCCAGGTCCGCCGCGGGGGCCAGGTGTTGCTCGGTGTCGTCCACGAACACGCACTCCTCGGCGGTCAGGCCGAGTTCGCCCAGGACGAGCCGGAACATCTCCGGCTCGGGCTTGCGCGTCCCATGGTCCTCCGACAGCACCACGGCGTCGTAGCGCTTCTCCACCTCGTAGCCGTCGTACAGGTTCCACGGGGTCAGGCCGACGGAGTTGGAGAGGATGCCGACCCTGACGCCGGCCCGGCGGGCGGCGGCGGCCGCGGCGATCACCGAGGGCTCGGGACGCAGGTCGGCGAAGATACGGCCCATGAGGTTGTCCGGCGGGATGCCGAGCAGTGCGGCGGCCGCCTCGTTCCACTGGGACTGGGTGAGCGCGCCGCGCTCGAGCTCCTCGTTGATCCGGATCCCCTCGGGGTCGAGGTAGAGGCGGGTGAGCAGCGTCCCCTCCGCCAGTCCCTCACGGTTTTCGAAGGCGAGCGCGGCGGGCAGCAGAGGTGTTGTCAGCACACCACCGAAGTCGAGGACGAGGGCCTTGCGGTGCGGAGTCATACCCACACCCTAAAAGGCCCCCGGCTCGGGCTTTCCACCAGGTCGCCATGTTTTCTCGTCGGTCAGGCACATGTGTGTCGGCTGAGGGTGGGCCGATGCGACGTATGAACCGCGGGGCAGGCGTCTGCGTTGTACTGTGTGAAGGGTTCCCGCCGCCGCACCGACGACGGCGGCGGGAACCCCACCTTCGGGCGCACCCGACGGGCGCGGCCGACGGGTGGTGCGGGCCCGGGAAGCCTGCCCTCTCCCGGACCCGCTCGGGACTGGCTGCCTTCCTCAGCGGCCGGAGCGGAAGCGGCCCCCGCGTGACGTGCACGTCTCATGTACCGCGCCGGCGGGGCCGCATACCCCGTTGGACCATGGGCCGGTGATGAGCCACGAGCGCTCGCCGGGTTTGTAGCAGGCTAGGGCCGCGATGGAGATCCGCCGCTGGGAGCGTCCCCTCACCGTGATGACCGGGGTGACGCCACGACGGGACCAGGTCCGGGCGGTGGGCGGCGTCATCGAGAAGCCGGCCCCGTCCTCGCAGACGAGGTAGGCGTCGAGCGCCGCCGCGGTGCTTCCACGTGCGGGAAGGTCCCTTTCACCCACCCGGCCACGACCACGTCGTCCCGCTCGACCGCTCGCCGGGCCGGGACCTGGTGGCTCCAGCCGTGGCGGCGCAGCATCTGGGAGATGCCCGAGAGTGTGAACGACTTGTGGAACCGCCGCCCGATCAGGGTCTTGATCCTAGCCAGGTCTGGTCCGGCCAGCCGTGCGCGACTGGGCCCTTGGCCAACTCCTGCTCCAGTACCGCGAACAGCTTCTCGCTCAGCTTGGGCAGCGACACTGGTCCCACCGACCGAAGACCGTCCGTGCCGGCGTCCTGCCAGGCTCGGCGCCACCGCTGAACCGAACGAACGCTCACCCGTAAGTCCTTGGCGACCTCCGCGTTGGAGGCGCCGGCGCCGAACCGTTCGGCGGCCTCCATCCGGATCCGCTCACGAAACGCCTGCCGTTCAGGCGTCAGCCCACCACTCTGCGGATACCTCATATAAACGGCATACCGCGACGATCACACCTCGTCAGCCCCCAACGACATCACGCTTCCAAAGTCAGTAGCTGTTCTTCAGGCGGTGCGGGTTCGCCGGGTACACGCCCAGGATGCGCACCTCGGAGGAGAAGAAGCGCAGCTCGTGCAAGGCGAGGGCGACGCGCTCGTCGTCGGGGTGTCCCTCGACCTCGACGTAGAAGCGGCTGGGGTTGAGGCCCGCGCCCATCTGGTAACTCTCGATCTTGGTGAGGTTCACGCCGCTGCTGGCGAACCCGCCGAGCGCCTTGTATAGGGCGCTGGGGATGTTGCGCACACAGAAGAACAGGCTGGTCATCGTCGGATCACCGGGGTGCGGGGCCAGGTCGGCCTCCCGGGAGAGGACGACGAACCTCGTGGTGTTGTCCGGGTCGTCCTCGACCTCGGAGCGCAGCACGTCGAGGCCGTAGAGCTGGGCCGCGGCGGGCGGGGCGAGCGCCGCGTGCCGCGGGTCGCCCAGTTCGGCCACCTCGCGCGCCGCTCCGGCGGTGTCGTCGCTGACGAGGGTGCGCCAGCCGCCCTCGCGCAGCAGCTTGCGGCACTGTCCCAGCGCGTGCACATGGCTGCGGACGTACTCCACCTGGTCCACGGTCGCGCCGGGCACGCCCATCAGGTCGAAGCGGATGGCGAGGAAGTACTCGGCGATGACGAACAGCCCCGACTCCGGCAGCAGGTGGTGCACGTCCGCGACACGTCCGGCCGCGGAGTTGTCCACCGGGATCACGGCGACGTCGGCGGTGCCGAGGGTCACGGCGTCCAGGGCCTGCTCGAAGCTCGTGCAAGGCAGCTCGCCGGCGCCCGGGTACAGGGCGTGCGCGGCTGTCGCCGAGTTGGATCCTGGTTCACCCTGATATGCGACGGTCGTCACCGGGTTCAGCCTTCCTGGGGGAGGTCCTGTCGTCGCGCGGCAGGAGCTCCATCACATACCGCACCTGCTGAAGTATCGGTGACGCGGCCTCGATCAGGCTCGTCAGGGGATGCCCGACGCCGCTGTCGTCCGCCGCGAGCACGTGTTCGTAGGCCACCGCGACCACCTGGTGGACGGCGCTCCCGGCCTGTCCCACGCGTGCGGCGAGCCGCCTTTCGACGTCCTCGGGCAGTCCCTGCCGGGCGGAGGGGCCGCCGTGCAGGACCGCGGCCAGGATCAGCCGTTCGTCGTGCAGGACGGCGGCCAGTTCGGGGCCGGTCGGGGCGGCGAGCGCGTCGGTCATGCGGCGGGCCGCGCCCAGCGCCAGACCGGTGACCGCCGTCCACAGGAACACCGCGTCGCCGGCGCGCAGCGGCGTGCCCGCCGTGTGCGTGACGAAGCCGGCCGGCACGTACACGTCCTCCAGGCGGAAGTCGGGCCCTGCCTCCCCGGTGAGGACGCGGACCGCGCCCGGCAGGACCCTGGAGGGCGCCACGAAGAGGTCGGGATCTCCGCTGCGTGCAGGGGCGAGCGGCAGCACCAGCCAGGGTCCGGTCCCGTCGGGCGAGGACAGGCGCCACTGTCCGGACAGCGCGAAGCCGCCGGGGACGGGCCGGGCGACCGGCCCGGGGAAGTCTACGCGCGGGACGGCGGTGGTGAGCGGCGCGGCCCAGTTCCAGGCGCGGGTCAGCTCCTGCCAGGCGCCGGCGGGGTCGGCGTGCCCGGACGTCTCGCAGAACGCGAGCACCCGTGCGAGCGGGGTGTCGGGTCCGAGCACCTCGGGGTGGCCGCCGGGGGTCGTCATGGGCCTAGGCAGCCTGCTCACCGCCTTCGGCCGGGGTCGTCGTGAGGACGACGTTGTGGAGTTCCTCGCCCCGCTCGTAGCGGTACAGCTGCCGTCGCACGAAGTCCGCGGTCATGGTGGGGAATGCGTCGGTGAACGCCGCCACGTGCGGGGTGATCACGGCGCCGGGCAAGTTCCACAGCGGATGGGCGGACGGCAGCGGTTCCGGGTCGGTGACGTCGAGCCCGACCCGCAGCCGGCCCGCCCGCACATCCCGGACCAGCGCGCGGGTGTCGACGAGCTCGCCGCGGGCGACGTTCACCAGCAGCGCCCCGTCCTTGAGCAGCGCCAGGGCGTCCGCGCCCAACATGCCGCGCGTCGTGTCGGTCAGCGGTGCGCACAGCACCACGGCGTCCACGGTGGGCAGCAGCGCGTGCAGCTCGGCCATCCCGTGCACCCGTCCGGACGGTGTGGTGCGCGCCGTCCGGGCCACGATGACCGGCTCGCAGCGGAAGGCGCCGAGCCGGTCGGCGACGGAGGCACCGACCGCGCCGTAGCCGATGACCATGACGCGCTTGCCGACCAGCGAGGAGCGGAACTCGGGCCGCCACTTCCCGTGCGCCTGGTGCGCGGCGAACCGGTCCAGCCCCCGGCACAGGGCCAGCAGCAAAGTGACCGCCAGTTCGGCGGTGGCCTCGCGGTGCACCCCGCGGCCGGTGGCCAGCCGGGTTCCGGAGGGCATGTCGTCCAGCAGCGGCATCATGTGGTCGTAGCCAGAGCTGAGCAGCTGCAGCACCTTCAGGTTGCGCATCCGCGGCAGTACGGGGCGCAGGACGCGTTCGGCGCCGGGCGCCGGCGGGCCGACGAGGAAACCGACGTCGGCAGGGTCGCCAGGCAGCGGGCCCGAGCCGTCCCAGTACGCATAGGAGAGTCCGTCAGGCAGTCCGGGGATCTGGCTTCGGCGATAGGGGAGCCAGACGGTCTTCCCGTCCTTCATCGTGCATCAGCTTCTTCCCGCTCCAGTGCCGCGGGCCGGGCGCTCACACGCCGGGCCCGCCGAGAAACATGTGGCCTTTCGCTCACATGAGAGGACGTGTGTGTCACGGCCCGAGGTTCACGTGAGACTCGCCACTCACAGGTGTGAACCCGGAGCTGAGGCCGCCGCGAGTACGGAACATGAGTACGTCGCACAGCACGACCGGCCGCGCGGACCAGTCCCTCCCAGTCTGCCGACCAGGTACGCCGCATGGACGTGGTCACCGCCGACGGCACGCTACTGCGGGTGACACCGGACAGCGACCCGGAGCTGTTCTGGGCGCTGCTCGGCTGCAAGGGCAACTTCGGCATCGTCGTTGCCATGGAGTTCGCCGTCTTCCCGGTGACCCGGTTCTACGGCGGCGGCCTGTACTTCCGCGGCGAGGACACGGCGCGGGTGCTCGCCGTGTGGCGGACCTGGCTGCAGACCATCGACGAGGACACCACCACCTCGGTGGCCGTGCAGCGGCTGCCGGACACGTCGGGTCTGCCCGACGTGCTTCGGGCCGCGTTCGTCCTGCACGTCCGTGTCGGCCACCTGGGTCCGGCCGACGAGGGCGAGCGCCTGGTTGCGCCCTTGCGCGGGGCCGCGGTCCCGTTGCTGGACACCCTCGAGGAGCACCCTTTCGAGCAGGTCGGCGAGATCCACCGGGATCCGGTGCGGCCCGCGCCGGTGTGGGAGGCGAGCATCGGATGCGGGAGTTCTCCGCCGCAACCGCCGAGGCGTTCACCGCGCTCACCGGCGCCGACTCCGGCTGCCCGCTGAGCCTCGTGGAGATACGGGCCCTCGGCGGTGCCTTGGACCGGGAGCCGTCCGTACCCAACTCGGTACCCTCCCGCGGGCTGCCGTTCGTCACCCTCGCCATCGGTGTCGCCGAGGCCGCCGAGGCGGCTCCCGTCAGGGACTACCTGGCCGCCTACGCCGAGGGCATGGCTCCCTGGGCCGACCGTCGCAACATCATGAACTTCCTCTCTGCGCAGGCGGCTTCGACGCCGACGGAGATGCGCGCCCTCTTCGGCGCCGAGCACCACGCGCGGCTGGCAGCCGTCAAGCGGCGCCTCGACCCCGCCAACGTGTTCCGCCTCAACCACAACGTCGAGCCCGGTTGAGCCGGCTGAACGGTTCCCGGACGGGGTCCGCGCCGAATGCGAGGACCCGGCCGACGCATCACCACCCACGCGCTCGATGGACAAACGAGGGCCACTTCGGCCAGCACCTCCAGGGTGCCGACCGGTGAGAGTTCGCAGCCGCCGAAGCGCTCGGGGACGGCGCGCCGGAACCGTCCCGCTCCCCGCAGCGCCCGCTCGGCCTCGGGCGTCAGCCAGCTGTCGCGCTCGGCCGTCTCCGCAGCACCGCTCAGCACCGGCGCTATCTCGCGCGTTGCCTCGATGAGGCGGTGGGTCGGATCGGCGAGCGCCACGCGCCTGCCACCAATCGATGGGTTCATCACCACTCCAGAACGGCACTGTGCGGACCCTCGGGTCCGATTCAGGTCTTTCACCACAAGCGGACTCGAGGGTCCGATCACCGACGATCTCTCGGGGCGCGGGATACGTATGAGCCCAGCTCACATGTGTCGTAGCGTCGCCGCGGGCCGGGCCACTGTGGTACGCACTCGTCCCGCACCGACGTCCGCGCGGGCCTCAGTCCTCGTATCGGATGCGGTGGCACAGGGCGGGGATGTCGCCCGCAGCGAGGCCCGGCATGACCGCGGGCAGGTCCTCGAACCGGCTCTCGCCGGTGACCAGGGCGTCCAGCGCCGGATCGGCGAGGAGTTCCAGGGCGAGCGCGATCCGGTCGGCGTAGCTGCGGTGCGCGCGGGCCGGCGAGACAGTCCCGACCTGGCTGCTGCGGATGGTGAGCCGACGGGAGTGGAAACCCTCGCCGAGCGGCAGGGCGATGCGTCGGTCGCCGTACCAGCTCAGGTCGATCACCGTGCCCTCGGCTCTGAGCAGTTCCAGGGACCGGGCGAGGCCTTGCTCGGTGGCGCTGGCGTGCACGACCAGGTCGCACTCCTCGCGCGCGTCCTGCGGGGCGGCGAACTCCACGCCGAGCGCGGCGGCGATCCCGGCCCGGGCGGGGGTGGCGTCCACCAACTGCACTCGCACACCGGGAAACCGGGCCAGCAGGGCCGCCGCAGAACAGCCGATCACGCCGCCGCCGACCACCGCGATCCGGTCGCCGACCAGGGGCGCGGCGTCCCAGAGGGCGTTCACCGCGGTCTCCACGGTTCCCGCGAGGACTGCCCGTTCGGCGGGCACGCCCTCGGGCAGCGGGGTCACCGCACTCGTGGGGGCGACATAGCGGGTCTGGTGCGGGTACAGGCAGAACACCGGTCGGCCGGTGAGGTCGGCGGGCCCCTCCTCGACGACTCCGACGTTGAGATAGCCGTACTTCACCGGGCCGGGGAAATCGCCGTCCTGGAACGGCGCCCGCATCACGTCCCACTGGCTGCGGGGCACCTGACCGCGGAAGACCAGCGCCTCGGTGCCGCGGCTGACCCCCGACCACAGCGTCCGCACCAGGACCTCGTCCTCCCCCGGCTCCGGAAGCGCTACGTCACGTATCTCCCCGTGGCCCGGTGAACTCAGCCAGAACGCGCGGGCGGAGTGGCTCATCGTGGTGTTCCTCCAGAGGGATCGGGGCGTCGGGGCGACGACACATGCCTCGCAGCAGAAGGTACACACTTCACGCCGGACGCCGGGCGTGTGTCCGACGGTCCGAGCGGACACTTATTCGGCGGCCGGTCGGGTAACAAGAACTTTTTCGGCCATACCAGGTGACGGACACCCTGGGGGGCATCTAGGCTGCTGCGTGAGGGGGCGGACAGTGGGCACGGCACAAGCGTGACCAGCCGCCGTCGAGGGGAAGGCACCGAGCATGTGGTCGATCGGCCGGCTCCCGCGCTGCCACGTGCGAGTCGCCCGACGTATGGCTTCCGGCAGCACACCCACTCGATCGCTAAACGTGACGGCGAAGAGGAACGACGACGTACCCTCGCCATAGTGCCTGGCGCGATTCGTACACACAGGGACGCGAAAACGTCCGGGCCGGGCTGGCTCAGCGGTGAAGGGAGTGGGGGACTGTGGAGTCGATCGTAGGCACGATGGTCGGCCGGGAGAACGAGCAAGAGGTGCTGTCGGCGTTCGTGACAGACGCCGGGGGCCGGTCCCTCGTACTGCGCGGCGACACAGGTGTGGGAAAGAGCGCGCTGCTGGAACACGTGGCCGACCTCGCGGCCGCCGAGAAGTACCGGGTGATCCGGGCGGCCGGGGTCGAGGCGGAGTCCGAGCTGCCGTTCGCCGGTCTGCACCAGTTCCTGTACCCACTGCTGTCCTACATCGACCGGCTGGACGACGTGCACCGCAAGGTCTTCGACATCATCTTCGGCCGGAGCGAGGGCACACCCCCCTCGGTCATGACCCTGGGTATCGCCGTCCTCGACCTGCTCTCCCTCGCGGCCTCGCAGAAACCCCTCCTGCTGGTCATCGACGACGGCCAGTGGCTGGACGCCTCCAGCACCGAGGTGTGCGGTTTCGTGGGACGCCGGCTGACAGGCAGCTCGGTGAAGCTCGTCGTCGTGCTGCGCTCCGACCTGCCCTCAAGCTTCGACACCGCCGCGCTGCCGGAACTTCCGGTGACCACGCTGTCGGAGAAGGCCTCCGAGCAACTCCTCGACATGCACCACCCGGGGCTGGACCCCCGGATCCGCCGCCTGGTCCTGGACGAGGCCCAGGGCAACCCCCTGGCCCTGCTGGAGCTGCCGCCGTACGTACGCAACAACCGGGCGGGACGCACTCCCGAGGAGATGCTCGGATACACCGGTATCCCGCTCCCCCTGCGTCTGCAACACGTGTACGGCGCCCGGATCGAGGGTCTGGGCGCCGCCGTCCGCGCGGAACTGCTGCGCGGCGCCCTCGACGGCGTCGGCGCCGGTGCGGCGGCCGGCCACACAAGAGGCACGCGCTACCGCATGGTGGAGGCCGACGAGGCCGCGGACTGCGGTCTGCTGGAGGCCGACCCGCTCACCGGCGACTTCGTCTTCCGGCATCCCCTGGTGCGTTCGACCGTCGTCCAGACCGCGACGCCCAACGAGCGGCGTGCGGCACACGCCGTGCTCGCACACGTCCACCGGGACGATCTGGAGCGGCGGGCCACGCATCTGGCGGCGTCGACGGTCGACCCCGACGAGGAGGTTGCGGCCGCGCTGGAGGCGGCGGCCGAGTCCGCGACCCGGCGCGGCGGCGCGCTGGCCGCCATGGCCTGGCTGACCCGGGCCGCGGAGCTCAGCGAGAGCCATGAGCAACGGTCACGGCGGCTGGGCAGCGCAGCGTACATCGCCGGGCACTCCGGCCAACTGGAGCAGGCCCGGCAGCTGATCCGTTCGGGCACCGGGTCCGGTACCAACGACTCCCCCAACTCGGTGGTCACGTCGGGCTATGTCGCGCTCTTCGAGGACGGGGACGTACGGTCCTCGCAGCGCCAGGTCTTCGCGGCGATCGAGTGCATGCGCGACAGCGGAGTAACGGAGGCGGACGAGGTGCTCACGCGCCTAGTCGACCTGCTGCTGGCCATCAACCAGTACTCGAGTGACGAGATCGCCTGGGAACGTGCTCACGAGTTGCTGGACGACCTGGGCGACCTGGTGTCCTCGCATTCACGGGTCTACCAGGACGCGTGGGGCGACGTCGTACGTCGCGGCGCCGGCGTGCACGAGCGTGTGGAACGCGCCTTGGTCGGCCTGCACGACCTGGAGCCGTGGGATGTCACCCGGCTTGGGGTCGCTGCTTACCACGTGGACATCCTCAGCCAGTACCGGCCGCATCTGCAGCGCACCGTGGATCGGGAGGTGGAGACGGGAGCGGTGGCCGACGCCATGACCATGCTGCACCTGATCATGCTGGACCAGATCGCGGTCGGTGAGTGGGCCGAGGCCGAGCGCACCGGACAGCGGTGCCTGGAGCTGACCGCGAAGCACCGGCACCCACTGTTCACGTATCACAGCCGCGCGTATCTGGGTTTGTTGGCCGCCTTGCGTGGTGAGGTCGAGCGAGCCCGGGAACTCCAGGCCATGGTCGACGCCTGGGCCCGACCCCGCGGCGTCGGCTTCCTCACCCAGATCGCCGACGCCGTCGGCACCACCGCCGCCCTCGCCGAAGGCGACTACGAAGCCGCCTACCTCCACGCCATCGGCATCACACCCCCCGGCAGCTTCCAGCCCTACGCACACCAAGCCTCCCGCACCCTCCTCGACCTCGTCGAAGCAGCCCTGCACACCGGCCGCGCCGAACAAGCCCGCGCCCACGCCCAAGCCGCCCACCGCGCAGGACTCCCCGACATCTCCCCCCGCCTCGCCCTCATCACCTACGGCGCCCTCGCCATGACCGCCACCGACCCCGCCGAAGCCGAAGACATGTACAACCGCGCCGAAACCCACCCGGCCGGCCCCAACTTCCCCTTCGAACTCGCCCGCATCCACCTCGCCCACGGCATCCGCCTCCGCCACACCCAGGGCAGGAAAGCCGCACGGTTGTCGCTGACCCTGGCGGCGGAGACGTTCGAGCGGCTGGGTGCGCCGACCTGGGCCGAGCGGGCCAGGGCCGAACTGCGGGCCACCGGCGCGTCCACTGTCTCCTCCTCGGCGCACCTCGCAACGCTGACCTGGCAGGAACGCCGGATCGCGGATCTCGCCGCCAGCGGCCTGACCAACAAGGAGATCGGCGAACGGATGCACCTGTCACCGCGCACCGTCAGCTCACACCTGTACCGGGTGTTCCCCAAGCTCGGCATCACCTCACGCGCCGCACTGCGCGACGCGCTGGGCAAGATCGCCAGCGATCAGGCCAAGTGACCCACACTGTGTTCAGCCTTCCGTGGGAAGTGCGCGGATGCCCTGGTCGTCGAGCCAGGCGAGCACGTAGTCGGCGACGAACCGCCACCCGTTGTCGATGACCAGGGAGTGGGCGCGGTCCGCGAACTGCTTGAGGTCGGTCGCGGCGGTGGAGTCGCCGTACACCTTGTACACGGCGCGGGTGACGGAGTCCGGCACCAGCAGGTCCTCCTGCCCGGAGATCAGCAGCAGAGGGCCCCGGTCCGAGTTGTCGTTGTCCGCCACGGCATGCGGGCTGCGCACCGCGCCCGCACAGCCCAGGTCGGCGAGCAGTCGGCGCGGGGCCGGCACTACGTAGCGCTCGAAGAGCCGGTCCGCCTCCTCCGCTTCGACGGTGTTCGCGAAGAACTGGTGGAACTGCTCCCGGGACAGGGAGACCAGTTGGTCGGCGCCGTCCTGCTCCGCGGTCCAGAGCCGAGGACGGGGATCGGGCAGCGGGACGTCGTTGATGGGAGCGGGTGCGATGGCCACTGCGGCCCGGCCGATGTCGGCGCCGAGGAGGTGCTGCGCGATGAGCCCGCCGACCGAGTGACCGATGATCACCGGCTCGATCTCGAACGAACGGACGATTTTCGTGTAGTGGTCCACCAGCGCGTTCAGACCGATGCCGCGGAGCGACTCGGGAGACTTGCGCAGCTCACGGGTGGCGGCCTCCTCCCCCGGCCAGCCGGGCGTGAAGGCAAGGAACCCCCGGCTGGCGAAGCGTTCGGCCCACGACTCCCAGGAAAGCGCGTGCAGCCACGCACCATGGATGAAGACGACGGGAGTACGGTTCACGGCTGGCTCCTCCGAGCATGACGACCGCCACACGGCGCCGGTACGCGGGTGACAGTCTCAGGATCGTTCAGCCTCAGGCCGGGGGCGACAGTCGAATGACTTAATGTCGGCGCCCCGCAGCGCCCACGGGTCCGCACGCCTTCGTGAGCGCCGGGTGGCACCCGGTGCACATAAACGGACGACTTGCCGTCGGGGCATCGGTCACTCCGTTCACCGTCGACGTCGGTGAAGCCTGACGGTCAAGTTACTTATGTACGACGATCCCGCAGCGACGAGAGTAGGTCGGGCCAGCTTCCGCCGCAGAGAAGGATCCCCTCGTCATGAGCGATAACCAACCAGGCGTACAGGCCCCCCGGACGTCTCCGTACGGCACTCCTGAGCTGATCTTGGACATCGAACGCGTGCTGGATGTCTCCGTGCGGCAGGCCATCAGGGCCGAATTCCGGTTCGACCCGGAGTCGCCCCTGATCGTGTGCGTGGAGTTCCTCATCAAGGGGGGCCCGCGCGTCCTGTGGCGGATCGGCCGCGATCTCCTCCAGCAGGGGCTGCACTCGGTGAGCGGTCTGGGCGACGTCCAGATCTGGCCCACGCACCCGGAGGAACGGGCCACCGCACGGCTTCAGCTGACCTCCGGGGACATGGCGGCCCTGTTCGAGCTGCCCGTACCGCCGCTGGCGGAGTGGCTGGAGTACACCTATGACCTTGTTCCCGCCGGTCAGGAGCTCGCCGAGATCGACTGGGACGTCGCGAGCGCGCACCTGCTTCAGGACCCCACAGCACAGACCGACTGATCACGGGAAACCGTTCACAGGGCGTTCGACCGGGCCTCGTCCGCGGAGAACGCTCAACGAGCGGAATGTCCGGCAGTGCACGACCCCGCACCGGTCTCGCAGCCGTACCTCGCAGCCGTACGACCGAAGCCTTCACACGGCCTCCTCGCCGTCCACCACCTCCCGACCGGGACTCCCTTGCCGCACCACCCGCCCAGCCCGCCCTTTCCCGGGAAGCGCCCGCCGTCCGTGCCCGAGGTCCACGGCTCAGCACTCAGGCCGCCGAGCCGTGACGAGAACGGGACCGCCCGCGACAGTGGGGAACGTACGCGTCTGCGCCAGCCCCAGCGCTTCGAGCTCCTCGCTCATGCGACGCCGTGCCGAAGCGATTGCCGCCGCCGCGCACCGCAGTCCACCGGCCGACGCAGCGACGCAGTTCGTCGTCCGCGGCCGGGTTCGTTCCCGCCACCAGCCACGCCCCCGAAACGGCGCCGGCAGCCACACCAGCGGTAGGCCTCCGGCTCGGACACGTCCGCCGCGGCCCGCCGCAGGGACAGCCGCGCGGACAGGCCGGATCTGCGGCGGCAAGCTCGCTCCGCCCCAGCTCCAGCGCCCGCTCCAGTACGTCGATGCCCTCCGCCCGCGCCTGCGGAAAGCCCTCGGCCAGTGCCAGGGCCAGCGCGCCGACGCCGGTGCTGACGTCGAGGATGCGGCTACCCTCGACGCCAGCCGCTCGGCGCACCCGGCCAGCCGCGGCACGACCTTCGCGGCGAGCCCCCGGCCGGTCGCGGCGGAAGCCCGCTCCTGGCGGAGCAACACCTCGTCGGACTGCGCGCCCCATCCGCCCCTCGCAGCGCCCGCCCCGTCAAAGGCGGCGGCCGAGGCAGCCTGCCGCAGCGAGCCGATCTGCCAGCGCACGTCGAACGGCCGCCGCTCCACCAGCCAGCCCGCGGTGGTCGGTTCGTCAGGGACCTACGCCTCGGCGCGGTCCATCGCCCGATGCGCGCGCAGCCGGCTGCGCGGCTCGGCGGCTAGGAACTCCACGTGCCGTCGCAGTCGGGCGGCGTCCGGGAGCGTCGGTTCGTCGATCATCCGGCACTCCGATTCCAGGCGGGACTAAGGACACCGGACAAGCTGACAGCCCCTCCACCGAAGGAGATGACGCGGCGCGGACGACGGTGTCCGCCCGCCACAGCGTGATCACCTCGTCCGAGAACGTGAACCTGCCGCGGTTCCAATCCCGTTGCCCCAGAGAAGAGCTCCTGCGGTCAGGGTGTTCACTGGCTGGCCTGGTCGCAGGACGGGGCGGTCGTCCTCATGCTCTTCCCCGATATGAGGACGACCGCCCCACCCCACCGGCAGCGGGCCTCAGGACTTCGGAGCGAGTACCTCGCAGTCCTCGGCCCGGGCCTCCTCCATGACGGTCAGCAGCGCGGCGGGCGGCGCGGCGATCCTGCGGGCCGCGATGTCGATCCAGGCACCGAGAGTACGCACGACGGCGGCCTCCTCACCGCTCTGGCGGTAGATCGTGTGCTCGAACCGCCACCGTGCGCCGTCTTCGCTCAGACCGATGATGCGGGAGGCCACGGTGACCACCTCTGACGGGAAGACCTCACGCCGGTAGCGGACCTCGTCGCCAAGCGTCACGGGCGCGAACCCGGCCTTCTGCACGGCCCTCGGGCTCCACCCGGATTCGACCAGGAAGCCGAGCCTGGCCGTCGCCGCGTACTCCAGGTATCTCGTATTGCGCAGATGACCGTTCAGGTCCACGTCGTCCCAACGAACTTCGAAAGTCTTCGTGAATACCTTGGACATGTGTCAGAACCAGCCCTTCCGCGCCGCGGTCACCGACCGAAGTGAAACCTCTTCTTACACGTTCCGAAGAGGGCGAGGGGTTCAGTCCGCCGCACGGACAGCGGTGAGGGCACAGCACAGGGAATCAACGTTTGTGGTGGCTTCGTGCCTCATCGGCTGGCATCAGGTGTGAGCATGCATATCTTTCATCAGGATTGCACCACATGCTCCGGCACGGCAGAGTGTTCCAACTGCCGGACCTGGCAGGCGAATCGCTTGCGGCAGTCGCGGCACGACCCGACACGAACCGGAAGAAAAACGCGTGAGCCAGATAACGGTCCGGGGATTCGCAGTGGCCTCCGCCACCGCGGTCACCGCCGTCGGAAGCGTTGTCGGAGTTGCCTCGGGCAGCACCGCGCAGCCCGGCGAAGCACAGGCAACGGCGGCCGGCACCACGCTCCTCACGGACATCCCGGCCGGTCACCAGGCCCAGGTGCAGACGACATTCCTCACCCAGCAGGCCGACGCACAGGCCATCCAGGCGGATGCGAGCGCCAAGAAGGACGCCGAGGAGTCCGCCCGCAGGGCGCCGCCAAGGCCGCGATCGCGAAGAAGGAAGCCGCGCGGGAGGCCAAGGAGCGAGCGGAAGCCAAGACCGCCCCCTCCCGGGACGCCTCCGACTTCCCCGTCCAGAGCTCCTACTCCGTCGCGCAGATCCAGGCGATGGCGGCACAGATGGTGCCGAGTGGCCAGTTCCAGTGCTTCAGCAACATCGTCAACCACGAGTCCGGTTGGAACATGCATGCTGTCAACGCCTCTTCCGGCGCCTACGGCCTCTTCCAGGCCCTGCCCGCCTCCAAGTACTCCTCTGCCGGTTCCGACTGGCAGTCCAACCCGACCACCCAGATCAAGTGGGGCCTGAACTACATGAACAGCGGCTACGGCAGCCCATGCAAGGCCTGGTCCTTCTGGCAGGCCAACCAATGGTACTGAGTTCCTGCTCCGGCCCGCACAAACGGGCCACACGTGTCTCGACGCCCAGCACATCACCCCGCACGTCTCCCCCGCCCGGCACGATCCCCGGAACGGTTACGCTCGACAGCAGACAGGTGTCGTGGCCGGGAGGACAGGTATGAGCGGGACACCGGTGGACGCCGGTCCGGTGAAGGACGCGGCACTGACCCGAGCCGCGCAGGCGGGCGACGTATCGGCGCTGGCCCTGCTCCTCGAGCGGCACCGGCCCGGGATGCGCGCCGTGGCGCTCAGCCTCCTGGGGCCGGGTCCGGATGTGGACGACGTCATGCAGGAGGCCGCGCTGGTGGCGCTCCGCCGCATCGTGGACATCCGCGACCCCGAAGCCGTCGGACCCTGGCTGCGCATGGTCGTTCGCAACAGCTGCCGGACCCTGCTGCGCGCCGCGCGCCGGGTCGAGCCCATGGAGGCGGTGCCACTGCCGTCGGACGACGAGACGCCCGAGCAGGTCCTGCAGAGCCACGCGCTACGGGACTGGATCTGGGAGGCCGTCGAGTCGCTGTCCCCGGCCCTGCGGCTACCGCTGGTCCTGCGCTACTTCTCCACCGGGATCACTTCGTACCAGCAGATAGCCGAGGCCTGCGCGATTCCCGTAGGCACCGTACGCAGCCGGCTGAGCCAGGCCCGCAGCGCCCTCGCCCAGTCGCTCACCACGACCGCGGCCACGGCACACGAGGACGCGGTACGCCGTACCGAGAACAGCTGGCACGAGGCACACGCGACCCTCGCGGCCGCCGAGCGCGGCGAATTCGGCAAGGTGGTCAAGGACCGCTACTCCCCCGCTGTCTCGCTGCTGACAGGAGGCGAACGGCTCGGCGGAGTCGACGTTCTCCTCGCGGGAATGGACTGCGACCTCTCGGCGGGCGTGCGCCAGCGCCCCCTGCACGTGGTGGCCGGCCGGTCCCTGGTCGTATGGGAGATGGAACTGATCAGCCCTCCGGACGACCCGGACCACTGCCCGCCCGGCGTCGCCTGGATCATGTCGCTGGACGGCGGCCGCTTCGACCGGGTCTCGCTGTATCACGCACCGCGCCCCGAGGCCGCCCCCACCACCATCACAGCGTGATACGGATCACATTCTTCCGATCGAACTTCCCGGATCCGGGAGCGTCCTGTCGGTGTTCCTGAAACCTGCGGACCTCACGGAGATCCCGATGAAAACTGCCACCACGCACACCGACCCCCTCTCCCCCGGAACCCACGCCTACCGCACGGGCGGAATCGTCCAGCGCTACCACGTCCACGGCAACGGCCCGGTGTGCGTGGCGCAGTCCGGTGGCCCCGGTATCCACTGGGACTACATGCGCATGCCCGCCCTCGAAGAGCACCTGACGATGGTCTACGTCGAGCCCATCGGTACCGCAGAGGACAGCCGCCTCCCCTCGCACCCGCACGGCTACACCCGGGAGCGCTACAGCCTCTTCCTGCAGGCACTGATCAACCGGCTCGGTGTACCGAAGGTGCACCTGCTGGGGCACTCGCACGGCGCCTTCGTCGCCGCCTACCACGCCCTGCACCGCGCGGAGCAGCTCGCGGGCGTCGTGCTGTACGAGGGCGCACCCGTCACCGGGCCCGAGCACGGCGCGGAGGCGGGCCGCAGGGTGGAGGAGTTCGCCGCAAAGTACGCCGACCACCCCGGACTGCCCGGCGTGATGGCCGCGTTCGGCGCGATGGCCGCCATCTCCAGCGACGAGCAGACAGAGGCCGTCGCCCGAGGTGTGCTGCCGTCGTACTTCGCCGACTACTGGGGCAACGAGGAGCGGCTCGCCCCGTTCCGGGATTCGGTCCGGGCCACGTACATTTCGGGCCTGGACGCGGATCTCACGCCCGAGGCCATCGACGACCGGGCCGCCCTCAAGAAACTGGAGGTACCGGCTCTGGTCATCGTGGGCCGACACGACGTGATCTGCGGGCCGCGCTGGGCGTTCGAGATGGACGAGCTGATCCCCGACTCGCAGTTGCTGGTACTGGAGAACAGCGGGCACATGGGGCACATCGAGGAGCCCGAGCTGTTCGCGGACGCGGTCCGTGACTTCGTGCTGCGGAACAACCTGCGGGACGGGGCCGTGTAGTCGGGCGGCGAGCTCTCACCACGTGCGTCGCCCCGACTTCGGGTCGACGCACGTGAACCCCGTACCCGGTCCGCCTCGTGCTAGTAACGGGGTCTCCTGTACCTCCGGCGACAAGAGCACCGTGACGTGCCGTGATGAGAAATCGCCTGGAAAAGTGTCAGGGCGCCGACGCTATGGCGACCGAGCCACCACACTGCGACCTCGGCGTCTTCGATCCCGGCTTCTTCGGGGCGATCGTACGCGGGTCGACGGCCTCGCCCGGGGCGCCCTCGCGGTAGAGGCCGTCGGGCAGGCTGTCGCGGTCATGCGGAAGCAGAAAGAAGACCCGGCGCTTGTACAGGCCGCTGTCCGGATCGGGAGAGGCGTCCTCGTCCAGCCGCACGTAGCCCACCATGCGCCCGTCGCGTGCGTACGGCGGCTTGGTGTTGCGCCGCCTGGTCTTGTCCAGTGCCTGACGGACGTAGTCCAGGCTCTCCAGGTTCTCCAGCCACACCACCTCGGCCTCGTGGATGAGGTCGCTCTCGGTCAACAGCGAACTCATGGCTGCAGCCCCTCCTTCGTCGGCGTGCTCTCCGGCCATAGGCGCATGGCCGGACATCTGTCCGTGTCACTCCGGCCCGCTCGCCGCCAAGTGACGGGCCGCTCTGTGGGGGCCACCGCATGCGGGGCCTGGCCACCATGGTAGAGCTCACGACCACAAGGGTGTAGGGCACGTGGTGTGGATGGCTGACCTACGACAGCCGTCATGCGTGCTCCAGCAGGGCAATTCCGGGGTAGTACTTCCGGCCGTTCGACTTGATCATGTCCGTCGGCGAGGTCACGCCCACCTCTTGGCGGACGCGGTTCGCGAAGGCCCTCGGGGTCGCCGGCCGGATCCCTTCGCCGGCGTTGCACCAGGAGCTGTACTCCGTGTACAGCAGCCCCTGCTCCACCCTCAAATCCTTTGCGGATTCGCCGTCCCGGGTGCAGCACTCGGCCAGGAAGCGGCCGATGTGGTCCTCGGTGGTGGCGTACGCCGTCGTGGCGATACGGACTCTGTCAGGGCCCTCCAGCGGGTCTCTGGTGCGCAGATAGCGCTGGGCGCCCTCGATGAGCCATTGGAGGATCCCGGGGCCCTCGTCACGGACGAGCTCGAAGGCGAGGTTGTCGATCCTTCGGTGCGCGGGGACCGTCCGGGTGAAGGGCAGCAGCCGGATACGCCGCCAGAAGGCGAAGCCACCGGTGGAGACCTCCGGTCGGTGGTTGCCCAGCAGCCACAGATGGTGGGTCGGGGTGAACGAGAAGTAGTCCTGCCGCATACGCCGGGCCTTGATCTTGTCGCCGCCCGTCAACAGCCGGACCCGGGCCTCGTCGAACTTGTCGTTGGGCTTCAGCTCACTGCACACGATCAGCCGCCGCCCGTGCAGTTCAGTCAGCTCGGTTGAGTGCTCCGAGAAGGCACCCCGGTCCATCAGGAAGCCCGGCGGAGCCGCGTCAGCGTAGTCGCCGAGGATCTGGATCATGATGTCGAGCAGCACGGACTTGCCGTTCTTACCCTCACCGTGCAGGAACGGCAGCACCTGGGCACCGACGTCACCCGTGATGGAGTACCCGAGCAGCAGGTGCAGGAAGTCGATCATCTCCCGGCCCTCGTCGTCGTCCCCGAAGGTGTCGAAGAGGAAGCGGTGCCAGCGAGGCGTTTCCATGTCCTCCGGGGCGACGCTGGTGGCACGGGAGTGGAAGTCACGGGTGGGGTCGGCCTTGCGCAGATGCCCGTTGTGCAGGTCGACGACACCGACAGGCGTGCACAAGGCGTAGGGATCGCCGTCCAGCCGGTCGGGATCCACCGAGATGTCCGGCGAGGCCTTGGCCTGCGTCAGGAGCGCCTTCAGACCGGTCGTGGACAGCGTGCGCCGCTTGTGCTGCGCGAGCTCACGGTCACTGAAGACTCCGCGCGGGTCCGTGTCGGGCATGTCCTCGGCCATCTCCCCCGCGGCCCACAGAGCAGCCTTCTCCCCTCCCCCGCGCTTCCATCGGTAGCCGTCCCACGCGAACCAGCCCAGACCCTCCACATGCCGGAACTGATCCTGGTGCAACTGCACGAAGAGGCGGGCGTTCCCGCGGTCGGAGAGGGACGGAGGCAGTGGTGCCGAGGCACCGATGCCGCTATGGGCTGGAGAGGCCACAGAAGCGCCTATAAAGCCCTGTGCGGGCAGCCGGATGGGTCCTGGGACAGGGGTCGCCACCTGGAGGTCGAGCATCTGCTGAGCGGCGGCCTGCGGGTCGAAACGCGGTGAGCCTTCGGCGCTGCTGCTCATGGACGTCCTTTGAGGTGAAGAGGGCGGACGAACCCTACGGCAAGGGCGTCGTCAACGATCTTTTCATTCCGGGACTGCTGCCAAGGGCGGGCATAGTGGGCGACACGGATAAGTCGGTCACGAATGGCGGCGTGGTCCACAAGCCCCGCTCCGACCAGCCCTCCAGCCGTGTAGGCAGCCCTGTTGAGCTTCTCCGTGAACCCGGTCCCTTCCGAAGCGGCGGCACACTGCGCGACCTGTGCGATGAGCGGGTCGATGACCTGATGGGGGGCAGCGGTGCGCCGACGGCCACTCGCAGGAGGAATGACTGCAGCCATGCCCTCGCCGGAAGGCGCCGGAGCCGGACCGGGGGGCTCGACGACATGCCCCGTACGCCTGAGTTCGCTCCGAAGCCACTCCGGCAGCACGGCCGGCTGCCGGGCAGCACCCACCGGACGGTAGACACCCTGCGGCGTACGTGTGCCGGGAGCAACGATGTAGCCCCCATGGGCACGGACGTCGACCTGCCAGGCGAGTGCCGTGTTCCGACCGGAACCGGTGGAACACCGGTAACGGATGGACGGCTCTGGGTTCCGGTACCAGACATGCAGACCACCGGAGGGCGTCCGTACCCGCAACGTCGTCTCGTCTTGCGCCGGGTCCTGCTCGCCCCGGAAGGCCGCGAGCAGCGCCAACGTGTCGAAACCCGAGGCAAGGCCGTCGAGCTTCACCTGATCGGGGATCAGAATCCCGGGCAGTAGGTGTGCTCTGTCGGCGACAGCCACCTGGTGCGCATCGATGTCGATCACGACAAGTCCAGCAGGCCCGCAGGCGACACCCACGCCAGCGGCCGGGGCGTCGCCCCACCACCGATCGACGAGCCCTGGATCGGTGGTGGCGCAATGAAAGCCGTGACAAGGCCGCCCTGCGGGGATACAGGGGCAGGAAGCCGGATCGTGCCTGCCGGGAGAGGGCCTGGCCCCTGAGCAGGCAGGACAGTTCCTGACAGGCGTCTTCCGACCTGGGGACAGAGGATGGATCGGCCAGCCCTGCGCGGCACACCACCGGGCGACGGCATGCGGCGACGCAGGCGCGACGGTGGCAGCACTGTCGCGGTCCTCGCCTTCACGGGGCACGGGAATCGTCCTCGTCACTTCTGCCTGCCCGATCACTTCACACACCTGACGGGCATCACCCCGCCAGGGACCAAAGGGACTCTGATGCGAAAAGAGTGTACGGCCCACGATCACAAAGAGAAGGCTGTCCCACGGGCGTGCCGTTTCCATCAGGTCTCTGGGTCCCTTGGCCGACCGGCTACCTCCCACCCTAGGGGCTGAAGGGACCGAAGAGCGGGATGGGTTCGGACTTCCGCCGAGGGACCGTCGATCCCCACACGGGCAGGGACCGAGGGGCCAGGGACCAAACGACAGGGCCTGAAAAAAGGGCAGTCCCCGGACAGGGACTGAACATCACTGCAGGTCAGAGCCGTATACCCAACCAGAACAGGGACTGTAGGGACTTAACGTCGCCATTATGAGCTGTACTTGATGTGTGTCTTGCATGCGCGCGCGCGTACGAATGCATCTCTTGTCTACGTCATAATGGCAAGGTTCAGTCCCTACAGTCCCTGATGGAGGGGGTGAGAGTGCCCTGACCTGCGAAAACGTGAGGGACTAAGGGCCAGGGACCGAAAGGGTCACGGTCCCTCACTGAGCCCCTTCTGCGTCCCGGGCAGAAGTCTGTCCCCGCCCAGGCATGGTGAGCTCCGCCAGGGACTGAGGCAGTTTGGTCCCTGGGCATGTAGTACGGAGCCTCTCCCCGGCAAAGAGGCGGTGAACCTTTCAGTCCCTTGATTCCGTTCCCTCGGCGTGGGAGGCAGAGGTTGGTCATTGAGCGCTCAGTGGCGGCTTTTGCCCCAAGGGAGCAGGTTCCCGTTCCCCCCGGAGGGGAAGGCCTCCCCCGGCAAGGCATTTGGCCCGCCCTGCGCGTTTCCGGTCGTTTTGCTCGACAAGTGTGAGTACAGATGCCCTGCGGCTGGCCTCCAGTCCCTCCCATCCAAGGCGCCCCTCCTCAGGAAGAGTTCAGATCTCGTCCCAAGGAAGTGGTGTAGCTGGGCGTGGTCCCGTAACGCGCCGGGTGTCTGCGCTGCGGGTGCATTCATTGACCGTGCGTGCTCCCTGAGGGAAGGCCGTCGCGCACGTCTTCCTGGTGAAAACAGGGTGGTGTACGAGCGCATCGAGGAGCTCATCGATGCCGAGGCCCCCCATGTGATCGTTGCCGCCTGGGCGAGCACTCCGACAAGCGTACGCAGGCCCTCATCAGCGTGGTCGCCACTGCCCCCCTCCTCGGGGTCAGCCCCCGGCGGGTGGAGAAGCTCGCCGCGTCCCTCGGCGTCACCCAGCTGTCGAAGTCTCAGGTCTCGGCGATGGTCCGGCCCCTGGACGAGCAGGTCACCGCGTTCCGCAACCGGCCCCTGGATGCCGGGCCGTATGTGTTCGTCTGGGTGGATGCCCTCACGCAGAAGGTCCGCGAGGGCGGCCGCATTATCAACGTCCACGCGCTGATCGCGGTCGGCGTCAACGCCGACGGCCACCGCGAGATCCTCGGCCTGGACGTCGCCACCGCCGAGGACGGCGCCGGATGGCTGGCCTTCCTGCGCTCACTGATCGCCCGCGGGCTGTCCGGCGTCCAGCTCGTCGTCTCCGACGCGCACGCCGGCCTGGTCGACGCGATCGGCGCCGTGTTGCCCGGCGCCTCCTGGCAGCGGTGCCGCACCCACTGAAGCCGTAAAGAATCAACCTGTCGGCGTGTCGGTTTCTTCATGCGCGGCGGCAAGGAGATCGGGGCCGGTGCGGTAGCGGGTCGTGGCCGGGGGCGGGAGGAGTCCGCCTTCTGCAAGCAGGGGCCGGATCTCGCGGACGACGTTCCCGATCGAGGACCTGCTAACGTCCCCCAGCGCGGCGGCGAGGATGTCCAGGGTGCACAGTTTCCGCAGGTAGAGGATGGCGACGACGACGCGTTCTCTGTCGCCGAGCTTCTGCGGGAAGACGCCGCCGCGGCTGCCTGGCTGACGATCGGCGCCCCGACGCTGGTAGGAGGCCCGTTCGACCTGGGCGACCTGGCGTGGGGCAAGGCGGCAGGTGAGTGCATCCAGGTCCGTGCGGGACATGCCGGTAAGCCGTGGATGGGACAGGCTTTCCATGATCCGGGTCCGCGGTGGGGTCTTGTCGGTGTCGAGGAAGGCCATCAGCGTGTGCGCCGTGGTGAACCGGCTAGGGGCGTATCCGGGCTGGTGGCCGTGGTCCTCCAGGACCCGGCGGGTCTCGGCGATGAGGTGGCCGATGCAGGTGGGGGTCACCTCCAGCATGTCGGCCAGCAGCTTCATCGAGCAGACCTGGCGCTGGTAGAGGAGGGTGAGCATCACCCGGGTGGCGTCGTCGAACAGCGGCTTGGCCCGCTGGTTTCCGGTGGCGCGCCGGGCGCGTCCGCCGCGCTGTTCGCTATACCTTCCCTGGGCCCGGGCGGCTTGCAGTGGGGCCAACTCGGCGCATAGGTCCCGAGTTCCGTACTGCTCAGCCCGGTCAGGCGCGGGTCCGCCAGGCGGGCCAGAAGTTCGCGGCGTCGGCCGGAGACGCCGTGCGCCTCGCCGACGGGAAGGGCCTGTGGCGCGGAGGTTTCGGGCAGCAGGGTGTAGTTCCACTGGCCGTGAACCTCGTGCCGGACCAGCGGCAGTGCGGCGAAGCGGTCCTTGCTGATCGCGATGCCGGTGGGGTAGTCACCGGGATCCAGGTGGGCCTCGACACGCAAACCGGCCCGGGTGCGGGTGGCGGCGATCGTCTCGATGACGACTTCGTGGCTGGTCAGCGGCCTGCCTCGCCAGTTGTGGGTGATGTGTGAGAACAGCCGGTGCTCGATTTTGTTCCATTTGCTTGTGCCCGGAGGAAAGTGACACACCGTGATCGTCAGGCCCGTTTCGGCGGCCAGGGCGGCCAGTTCGCTCTTCCAGACTCGGTAGCGGTAGCCGTTGGAGCCGCCCGCGTCCGAGGTGATCAGCAGCCGTGACGCCTTCGGATGGTCGAGGCTGCCGCGACAGCGCCACCAGCGGCGGATGGACTCGACCGCGAAGACCGACGTGTCGTGGTCAACACCGACGTTGACCCAGCCGGTGTTGCGGGCGATGTCGTAGGTCCCGTACGGGATCGCCTGCTGAACGTCCGGACCGCTGAAGAAGAAGTGATGGTCCTCCACCTCGACAGGCTCGCCCCTGGGCCGCCACTCGCGGCCGGCCATGGGCAGCCGTCCGATCTGCTCCCGCTTCTTAGTGTCCACGCTGATCACCGGCTCGCCGTCGGCCTGGTGCTGCTTGACCTGCTCGTTGATGTAACGGAACTGGGCATCCCGGTCGGGATGCTGGGCACCCTCGAGGGTCTTCACGTTCGCCTGCAGGCTGAAGCCCTCCTGCTTGAGCAGCCGGCCCACCGTCGGCGCGGACACCGGATGCCCCTGCCGGGTCAGCTCTTCGGCCAGGTTGCGCAGCGACTTCGCCGTCCACCGCAGCGGAGACTGAGGATCTCCCCGCTCGTCCGGCTCGACCAGCCCCAACAAGATTTTGAGCAGGCCAGGATCGTTGACTTCGGCCCGCTTGCGGCCTCCGCCCGGTGTACGCACCCGGCCGCCCGGCAGCGGCCCGGCCCCCGCTTCCAGCTCCAATACTCCACGACGCACGGTCGTCTCGCTGACCTGCGCGATCCGCGCCACCGCCCGTATGCCGCCGTGCCCGATCAGACGGGCCTCGGCCGCCAGGGCCAGTCGCCGCTGCCTCTCGTTCAAATGCGGCAACAACACCGAGAACCTGTGATCACGTGTGGTGTATCCGGCTCGCACGTTTCGGTCAGGTGGGCTTTGTAGCCGGTCCACCCCACCGTTGCGCTTGATGCCATAGCGGGCATCCGGGTCGTAGGGGCTGGCCTGCCGTTCTCCAGCTGGCGATAACTCGTTGGCCGTGCGCCATCGCAGCTGACCGGAGTCTTCCTGGCGGTAGTGCTCGTCCCAGATCCGCCGCAGCGTCCTGATGGCGGGAAGCTCCCCCAGCCACGGCAGGATATCGGGAGCCTCGAGAAGTGCCAGCAAGCTGGCACCACCCGCACCGATGTTTTCGCAATAGGCAAGTCGCTCCGCGTCGTCCTTGGGTAGCCGGTATTCCTCCGCCCGATGCGCGTATCGTTCCGCCCAGTGCGGTTCGCTGTGGGCGGTGAGCCAGTCGGGGACCACGGCGGCAAGCGCCTCCAACGCCGCCCGCAGTGTCTCGCCCACAAGCTCCAGCCGTTTGAGCGTGCGGACTGCGCCGATGACGTGGGTGGAGTCCGCACGCTGCCGTCCGCCGGCATTCAGCAGCCCCGCCTCTCGCAGCCGCTCCAGGGCAAGGTCCAAGATCTGGCTGTCCGGGCCTCGCAGCAGCCTGGCCCGGAATTCGCTGAGCACGGAGAAGTCGAAGCCTGGATCTTCCAGGTGGAGTCCGAGTGCGTACTTCCAGTCGATCCTTGCCCGAACGGCTACCTGGCCAGCTCCTCACGGACCGGACATCGCTGATGGCAAGGAGCACCGGTGAGGGGCCAGGGCTATTACGGCGTAATAGCCCTCGGCTTCGATAGCACCGCACCGTCTCCGGCTCCGACGGGACCCAGGTCCCCGGCTGGAGGCGGTGTTCCTCGGTGGCCCGGGTGGGCTCGGTGCTTTCGAGGCCCGCCTGGTAGGTGACGATGGGGATCAGGTCGTTCTCTGCGAACCGTCCGGCGATCGCAGGGCCCGATCAGACCTCGGCGATGCCGTGGAGGTTTGCCAGGGTGGCGACGGCCTCGGCCATCTTCGTTTGATGCGGCGGGCCCCGGCTGCAGCGGCCTCGGTCAGCCTGGAGGCAGCCCCGTTCTCCGAGCGCGAGGAAGGAGCCTCGTCGGTCCGGCCGTCCGTGGTGACCGGTGACGATCAGCTCGTGGCCGTGGAAACGAGCCCAGAGTCGTGTGGTGAGGTGCGGGACCGAATGGCGCACCGCTCAACGGAGATGGTGACATCCCAGTTCACTCGCCTTGTGGTGCCGGTGGCGACCGCGAACGTCTCCTTCCGCCGCGGATGCAGCCGCTGCCGTTCTTCGGCCAGGGTCTCGGCCGGCTTGCACCGAGTGGCCCAGTGGATGCGTGTGTTGATGTCGTCGCAGAAGTCGCGGCAAGACGCCTTCAGGTGTCCGAACGACGCCTACTGGTCAAGCATGTCGGTGTCGGTGGGCACCAGGTCGGCCTTCGGAATCCGACTCGTCGCCTCGGAACTGCCCTTGGTCTCCGGGTCGGCGGGCAGGCAGGTACGGATCGTCATGCCGTAATGGCGGGTGACCTCGACGATCTCCGGGTTGCGGACTGCGATGTTCGCGACGTGCTCGGTGGTGACCGCCTTCTCGTTGTCGGTCAGCGCATAGGGCGGAACCCCGGCGATCGGCCGCAAGGTGGCGTCCAGGCAGTCCACGATGGTCGGCAGCGTCTTGCCGAACACCGGGACGACCACCCGTAACCGGGACCAGGCCGGCCAAGCACACCCCAAAGAAGTACGATGGTCGGCGATCTTCGGCTCCTCGCCCCCGTCCGACTGCAGCGGCAAGCTCGGCTCGATGATCCACGGCCGTTACACTCGCTGCTGCCCGGCCCGCAGCTGTGTTTTCGCCTCCGCGACCGCCCGCCGCGTGGTCCTCTCTCCGCCTGTGAAGCCCATCGGCGTGATCCGGCGGTGCACGTTCTACTGGCCGCCATAACGAATGAGGCTTGGCAGTGGCTGAGGGCGTCGCTTGCCCAGGCAGCAGCCTGGGCCTCATGCTGCCTTCCCTTCCGGCAGAGCAGATGGCTCGTCATGCCGCAGCGGAGGCCTGCCCGTCCTCCCGGTGGACCCGAGTTGGTACTCGTACGAGCCCGCGCGTCAGCTGAGCGGGCCCCGTGTCCGGCCTGCGGGACGGTGTCGGCGCGGGTGCACAGCCGGTACGTGCGTCGACTCGCCGGCACCGCGGTCGGTGGGCGGCCAGTGATGATCGAGTTACAGGTCCGCCGTTTCCGGTGCCGCCAACGCTCCTGCACTCAGGCGACGTTCGCTGAGCAGGTCGACGGGCTGCTCCAGAACCAGCGTTCGGCCGTCGTCGAGACACGTTCAACCGCCACTCCCCCGCCGCCCTCCGTTCTTGCTGCGGAGTCTCATCAATTACGTGGACGTCGCTGATGAGGAGGGCACTTATTACGGCGTAATAGGTATGGGCCCCTCACAACCCTGCGCTGGACTGGGGACGTTTTGTCTTGCTTTGGCTGAGGCATCCTTGGGTGAAGCAGTTTCACATTCTGTGAATTGCGTCTGGTGGGACAGGATGTCGGCATGAAGAGACGCGCGCGGAGGTCGATCCAGCCCACAAAACCGCTGATCAGAGCGCCCATGCGGATCGGTCCACTCGATGCTCCGGCTGTTGTCGGCGAGCTGCGTCAGATGCACGAAGACGCGGAGGATCCGGATGTGGAGCGCATGCCTGCTGACGACGAGCTCTTCGGTGCACTCCTCTACGCGGAGAGACATAGCCAGGCGCTGCGGAGGCAGCCACCCGAGGTGCAGCAGGCCGCAGCACTCAAGCGAGTGCAGTTGTGGGAGTACGTGCGTGAGCAGACCGAGATCCATCAGGCGCGTGCAGTGGACGACGCACGAGCCGCCGGAGCCCAGTGGATCCACCTCGCTCCGGCGTTGGCAGTGGCTGCGCCGAGCGCTGCCTATAACAAGGCGAAGCGACTCAAGGCGGTCGAGCTGATCGACGAGACTCCCCGAGCGAACCATGTCCGCCGGACGCCCGAGGCGGTTCTCGAGGCGGAGCGCCGGCTGGCGCTTGAGCAGGCCGCCGAGCGTCGGGCGCAGGAAGCGGCACAGCGACGGCATGAGCTTCTGGTGCCGGTTGCCGCTCGGTTGTTGGAAGAACGTGAGGCTTTGGTACGGGACGACGACGCGGACTACTGGCTGGAGGAGATCGAGGCGGTGCTGCCTCACTGCCGGACACCGCTGCAGATGGTGAGCCTCAAGCGCTATCTCGACGCCGCCCTCCGTGCCTTGACCAAGCTGGAGAAGCAGAGGGCTCGTTCTGTCGCACTGACTGAGGATGCTCGACTGGCGTTGGCTGCTGCTCTGGAGCTTCAACACGGACCGGGTGAGAGCTAGTGCCGCATCAGACACCTCAGGGCCTTAACCGTCAAGCGATAGCGAGTTCGGTGGGGAAGGCCGTGTTCTCATCGAACAGCTTGCGCTTCTGGAGGCAGTGGTAGAGCTGGCTAATCATGCCGTTGAAGAGATTGCGCTGGGCGGCTGCGTGCCAGTCTCCATGGTCGTTGTGCGGCGCCGCTGGTAGTGGGCCTTGGCTCCGGGCGAGGCGGTGATCGCGGAGAAGGCCCACAAATAGCCGAGGGCGGCCCCGGCTGGCGTGGGGCCGTCCTGAGGAGCTCGCGGGCCTCGGGCTGGCACAGGCCGTTGGACCACTTGGTGGAGCGGCGGAGCGTGCTGCCCTGTTTCCTGGCGGCCGGCCTGGCCGGTGCCGCCCAGGGCGAAGCAGCGCGGGGCGGTGAACCGGGTCTCGATGCGGTTCAGCCAGGAGCTGCCGGTCGGTGTGCAGGCCGACTTCGGCGTTGCGACGCACGAGCCGCCGGAGCCCAGTGGATCCACCTCGCTCCGGCGTTGGCAGCGGCTGCGCCGAGCGCTGCCTATGCAGGCGACGTTCGGAGCAGGTCGACGGGCTGATCCAGAACCAGCGTTCGGCCGTCGTCGAGACACGTTCAACCGCCACTCCCCCGCCGCCCTCCGTTCTTGCTGCGGAGTCTCATCAATTACGTGGACGTCGCTGATGAGGAGGGCACTTATTACGGCGTAATAGGTATGGGCCCCTCACAACCCTGCGCTGGACTGGGGACGTTTTGTCTTGCTTTGGCTGAGGCATCCTTGGGTGAAGCAGTTTCACATTCTGTGAATTGCGTCTGGTGGGACAGGATGTCGGCATGAAGAGACGCGCGCGGAGGTCGATCCAGCCCACAAAACCGCTGATCAGAGCGCCCATGCGGATCGGTCCACTCGATGCTCCGGCTGTTGTCGGCGAGCTGCGTCAGATGCACGAAGACGCGGAGGATCCGGATGTGGAGCGCATGCCTGCTGACGACGAGCTCTTCGGTGCACTCCTCTACGCGGAGAGACATAGCCAGGCGCTGCGGAGGCAGCCACCCGAGGTGCAGCAGGCCGCAGCACTCAAGCGAGTGCAGTTGTGGGAGTACGTGCGTGAGCAGACCGAGATCCATCAGGCGCGTGCAGTGGACGACGCACGAGCCGCCGGAGCCCAGTGGATCCACCTCGCTCCGGCGTTGGCAGTGGCTGCGCCGAGCGCTGCCTATAACAAGGCGAAGCGACTCAAGGCGGTCGAGCTGATCGACGAGACTCCCCGAGCGAACCATGTCCGCCGGACGCCCGAGGCGGTTCTCGAGGCGGAGCGCCGGCTGGTGCATCTCCGGACCTGCACACGTTCAGCCACTGATCATTCTGGCCGTCCGGTGCCACCTGGCGCAGCAAACCGAGCCATGTGCACTAGAGAGGCTAGGCGCTCAAATACCGGGTGCGTGAGCGATGCGCGGTCCGTACTTCGAGTCGTCCAGCCGTCGCCCTGTCCCCTCTATCTATTACGCCGTATTAGATAGAGGGGACAGGGCGACGGAACAGCGCGGTAGTCAGGGAGCAGACCGACGGGTGAGCTCGCTCGTTCAGCGCAGCCGTTCGTCTCGGTGAGTACCTCAGAGAAGGTTCGATCCCGCCGCTGCTTTTCGTAAGTCAGGTGACCGCGACGAAAGATGGTTCGAACAAAGACTTGGATGTGTGTCCTTGATCGGCTGAGGGAAGACTCCGATGCTGTGCCTGCGCACCAGCCAGGACAGCAACAGACCTGGAGCGAGAGTCGGCCGTCCACTTCGGGAAGCGCACGGCGGCGAAGGTCCGCTGGGGCGCGGCCACAGGTCCCCGCCGTGCCCGGATACCAACGCCACGCGGATGGACAGCCAGGTACCGGCCGCGATCAGGACCCCCTCGTAGACGAGTCCGCCAACCAGGACCGAGGTGACTCAGGACGACTTCCTGAAAGGGCGGCCTCGATCCTGCGCCCCGAAGGACCCACCACTTTGCGCAGGGCCTCGAGCAGAGGTCCCACCGCACAGCTCCCACGCAGCCAGTCTCCGGGCAACAGTGGTCCGCCGCGCCTTGGCTATTACGCCGTAATAGATCCAATGCCGTGTCTCTGTTGGTGATCTTGTTTGGGGTGCTGACGGGAGGGCCGTGGGGTGCTTCGCTGAGGGTGTGCCCGGTGGCCTCGGGGTCTGGGGTGTGGGTGCGGTGTCGTTACGGCCGAGGAATTTTCAGCGGATTCCGGTGAGGACGGCGCGGGCGGCGTGCCCAAAGGGCACTCCGGCGATGCTCATCCGGGACCGGCTCGATGTCTTGTTCGAGGACGAGGAGTTCGCCGGACTGTATCCGGGTGACGGCAGGCCGTGGCTGTCTCCCGGACAGCTGGCGCTGGTGTCGGTGCTGCAGTTCGCGGAGAACCTGTCCGACCGCGCGGCTGGCGGACGCGGTCCGCACCAGGATCGACTGGAAGTACGCCCTCAGCCTCGAGCTGGAGGGTCCGGGATTCGACCACTCGGTGCTGTGCGAGTTCAGGGCCAGGCTGGCCGAACCGGAAGGCGCCGCCGACCGACTGCTGCAGGTGATGCTGGATGAGCCCGCTGATCGAGCCGTGTGGGCCAAGCGATACGGATGCCGGAGATCGGCAAACTGCCGGGCGGGAAGGCGGCCGTGACCGCCCGGGCCGGGGAGTTCGGCCACGGACAGAAGATTCTCACTACTGCATGGGCCGCCTGCGCCCCACCCCACCTGCGGTATCTCCCGCAGGTGGAGATCCTGCGCCAGGTCTGGGTCCACGACTACTTCTGGGACGTGGACGGATCCCTGCGCTGGCGGGACGGCCACGCCCTGCCGCCCGCCTCGCTGCGGTTCGACTCACCCTTATGACACCGACGCGCACTACTGCGTCAAACGGGACACCGCCCGGAGCGGATACCGGACACATTTCACAGAAACATGCGACGAAGAACGCCCAGAGCTGGTGGTCGATGTCGCCACCACCATCTCCACTGTCCAGGACATCGAGCTGACCGACACCATCCACGACGAACTCGCCGAGCGGCACCTGCTGCCCGCAGAGCATGTGATCGACTCTGACTACGTCTCACCGGCACGCATCGAGCGGGCCCGGCGTGTGCACGGCGTCACCCTCCTCGGGCCGGTCGTCGCCGACCACAGCGCCCAGGCCAAGGCCGGTTCGGGCTTCGACAAGGCGGCCTTCACCATCGACTGGGATAACGAGCAGGCGATCTGCCCACGCGGGGCCACGAGCGTGTCCTGAACCAGGCTGAACATCAAGGACCACACCTATCTGCAGGCCCGGTTCGCCGACGCGGACTGCCTGGCCTGCCCAGACCACGCCCAGTGCACCACTTCAGCCACGCGGCCCTGCTCCATCGCCGTGCTCCCCCGGCTGCTGCACGAGATCCAGACGCGTAACCGGCTCGACCAGCGCACCGAGCAATGGCAGCGCCGCTACGCGATCCGCGCCGGCATCGAGGCCACCTTCTCGCAGAACGTTCGCGTCCACGGCCTGCGCCGTTCCCGTTACCGGGGCCTGGCCCCTACCCGCCTCCAGCACGTTCTCATCGCCCTGGCCTGCAACGTCACCCGGGTCTCCGACTGGATATCCAGCACCCCCAGAACCCGCCGCCGCACCACGCGGCTTTCACGCGCAGTGCGCAGCCACCGCATGACCTCGCCAACCTCACCAACAGAGTCACGGCATTGGTAATAGATCTGAGGGTTCGGCAGGTCGCTGAAGGTCCGGGGAGGGCGCCGTTCGGGTAGTTCGGGTAGTTCGGGAAGTTCAGGAGGCTTGGGAGCTTGTGGGGAGAGTCGTGGGCGAGGAGGGTGGATTCGACGCATGTGACTGGTGAACCCGGGCGAGCTATTACGCCGTAATAGGGCTAGGGAGGTCCTTCTTCATCACCAAGTTGCACTAACTAACGTGTTGATGCGGTGGATGATCTAGGACGTTAGTAAGGTAGCGCCATGAGTATGTCAGCCACCTCGAGCGACCGAGCGAAGGTCGTCTCCAAACTGCCGGGATGGCTCCGGCAGAACCTCAAAGTCAGAACCGCCCAACTCGGCATCGAGATTCAGACCGCCGTCGAGCAGGGCATCGCCGCCTGGTGCGACCTCGCCTCAGCCACCGCTATGGTCGACACCGCCGGAGCCGAGTCCTTCTCCACCTTCCTGCCGTCAGGGCAGTGGGAGGAGTTCCGGAGCATCGCGGAGGACCGGCAGGTATCCCTGATCCAAGGGCTCGCCCAGTCCGTCCAGCTCTGGCTCGACACCAATCCCGCGCCGGATGTCCAGCGTCCCGACATCACCCGCCGCATCGTCGTCTGCAACCAGAAGGGCGGTGTGGGCAAGACCGCCATTACGGCGGGATTGGGGGAGGCCCTCTCGGAGGACCCCAACCGCCTGTTTCCTGTGCGCGTAGCGAAGGCTCTCGCTTCTGCCCTTCGGGCCGGTGATGCGGAGGTCGACACAGCCGGGGCTGACAACGACCCGCTCGACATCGAGAAGCTTCCGGGATACGGACTCCGTGTCCTCATGGTCGACTTCGATCCGCAGTGCCACCTCACCAACCAACTGGGCGCGGCCCCGGTGGCGATGAACGGTGACAGCCTCACCAACCATATGGCCGGCGATCCAAAGGGTGAGCTGAAGGATCTGATCGTCTCCGTCGACGATGAGCACTTCGGCGGGCGGTTGCACCTGCTGCCCGCGTGCCACGACGCGTTCCTTCTCGATGTACGTCTGTCTGCGGTGCGCGCTCGTGAGGCTGCCCTTGAGCGGGCCCTCATGCCGCTCGAAGCCGATTACGACGTCATCATCGTGGACTGCCCGCCAAGCCTCGGCCTCAGTATGGACGCGGCCGCCTACTACGGGCGCAAGCGTGATGGTGAAGGGCCGGGCCAGTCCGGAGCGCTCATCGTCGTCCAGGCCGAGGACAGCTCGGCCGACGCCTATCACTTGCTGACGAACCAGATAGAGGATCTCCGTAACGACCTCGCCCTCGACATCGACTACTTGGGCATCGTCGTCAACCTCTATGACGGTCGGCGCGGTTACATCGCGACCTCGTCTCTGCAGGGCTGGATCGACATAAAGGATCCGCGAGTCGTCGGACTCATCAGCGACCTCAAGGAACAGAAGGAAGCCGTGCGCATGAAGCAGCCTCTGCTGAGTTATGCGCCCACCTCGCAGCAGGCCGTCGCCATGCGCGCACTGGCCCGGGAGATCTCATGAGCAAGGCCGACCAGTTGGGTGCCGGACGCTTCGGGGGAGGGACCCTGCCCGTCAGCGCCCGTCGCGCCGCCATCGGTGCCGCCACAGGTGTGCCGACCGACGGAGTGGCCCCTCCGACGCGACTCCCGGTCAGCCGTATCAGCCCCAACCCCGAAAACCCGCGCAGCACCCTGGGCGATCTCACCGAACTCGTGGGCAGCCTCAAAGACCACGGCCAGAAGCAGGCGATCACAGTCATGAACCGTGACGCCTACCTGAAGGCCAACCCGGCGCGCGAGAACGACCTTGAGCCCGACACAACCCATGTCGTTGTGGACGGCAGCAGCCGACTGGCGGCCGCCCGAGAGGCAGGGCTCACGCACCTCAATGTCATGGTCGACGATGAGCAGGGGAGTGACGGCGACTCCATCCTCGAGTCCGCCCTCGTCGCGAACATCCACCGCAAGGACCTAGACCCCCTGGACGAGGCACGCGCCCTGCAGCGTCTCCTCGCGATCCACGGGTCGCAGGTCAAGCTCGCCAAGCGGCTGCGCAAATCCCAGGGTTGGGTGTCTCAGCGCCTCGCTCTGCTCAACCTGAGCCCCGAACTCCAGGCAGTTGTGGGGGAGGAACCTGTCGAGCTCCTGCGCTCCGTCGCCAAGGAACCGCAGGACCGGCAGGATGTCGCCCTCCAGGAGCTCAAGGCCGAGCGCTCGCGGAAGGAGGCGGAGCGGCGGGTTCCCCCACCGGTACCTGCAACGGTTGCCCCCTCAGCGGTCGCCCCCGCGCCAGTCGCACCGCAGGAAAGCAGCGTGCCGGAAGTGCCGGCGGTGCCTTCCCAGAGCGTCGACATTCCTGAGGTCTCCGAGCCCGAGGCCGACATCCCGGAGGTTTCCGGGGAAGCAGCGGTCCCCGAAGCGCCCAAGACAGTTCCGTCGAGTCGCGTCAACAGGGGTGAGTCCGGGGGGAGTCCTTCCAAGAGGAGCGGCAGTGCGAACGCAACGCCCGCAACCACCAAGGCGGTTCAAGCGCTCCAGCAGGGCACCTCACCTGTCGAGCGAGCGGAGACCGTGCCCGACCCCCGGGCTGACGACAGTGAGTCCGTCGATGCGGACTACGCAAAGACGGAGTCTGGTGCTGCTCGGCGACTCCCTTACGACGACGGTGCGTTCATCGCGTTGCACCTCATCCGGAGGATGAGTGACACCGAGTTCGACAGGATGCTGGAGATTCTGAACAAGCATCAGAGCAAGCGCGTTGGGGCTCATACCAGTGCTTCCTGATCACCACGCCTGGGGCCGGCACGAGCATCGTCTCCTGCCGGCCACAGGCGTCTCTGGCTATTACGGCGTAATAGAGCCGACTCTCCGCCATCGAAGGCGGCATCACTGCCATCAGCTGACAGGGACTCAAGCTCTGCACATCAGCCCGTACATACCTCTGCACTACAGGCCGTACGCCGACACGACGTGACGCTCGCGCCTGTCGGCCGCTGCTTTCGTGCGATGTGGTCAAAAGATTCTGGCGCGGCCGGCCTGGTGGCGGCTGACCGAGGCATACGCGTGCCGGAGTGACCTCCTTCCACGTCCGCCGTGGCTGGCTTTCTGTGGTGCGGGTGACTGGGGGAGGGGGCGGATTGGGCGTCAAGACAGTCAGGTCGGTGTAGGCATGGGCGCAAGGCTGGTTCGAGGTTCGACAGTAGTTCGTGAGAGCGGGGCACGGACGCCTGTTGCCCGAATCCCCCAAGTGGGGCGGAAGGGTGCAAATCTTCACCGTGTTCGAACAGTTCGATTCTTCGCTCAGAACGATTCTCCCGGAGAGGGGTCCGTCGCCGCTGGAGCGAAATCCGCGCTGGAACAGTTCCTGAGCGGACGATATGAGGGCCATGAGTGGACCAAGTTCTCTGCCTCCGGTCCCTTCCGTCCCTCAGCGATGAAACCGAAGCTGTTCCTATCGCACGTCGGGCACACGTACGTCGCCTGTTTGGCCGTCCGACATATGTCTGTGTTGCGGGTGCGTACTTCGTGGTGTGTTTCTTCTCACTCCATGGTGAAGGTGTGAACCCGCATCGGGTCGGTTCCGGTTATGCCGACGAGGCGCACAGCACAATGTCGACGATGGAAGTCAGCCATGGGAAGCAGTGAACTCGCCGACAAGGTGGCGCTCATAGAGAAACCAAGCCGGGTCCGTTGTCGAGGAAGGGGATGGCGTCCGCCCCGTGGGTGTCCGGAACCATCAATGACCAGCAGAGACCCCGCCCTTGACGAACCCCGTCCCTGCAGGAATGAGCATTGTCCAGGCCGGTGATCCCGTACTACGGCAGAAGACCGCCTACTACGACGGGCAGCTCGGCGACGACTTGCTGCAGCGGCTCATCGGCCGGATGCGCGAGACGATGGAGCAGATCCAGGGGCCCGTCGGACTGGCCGCGCCGCAGGTCGGGCTTCCGCTGCGGCTGGTGGTGCCGGCGACGCCGGCGGAGTTCGCCGACCGGTTGACCGAGCGTGGGCAGCAGCCGGTTCCGTTCACTGTGCTGGTCAATTCGTCGTACGAGGCCGCGGGGGAGCAACGGGCGGGGAGTTTCGAGGGATGTCTGAGCGTGGACGGCTGGCAGGCCATCGTGACTCGTCCCGAGAAGATCAAGCTGACCCGCGAGGACGAGAGGGGGCAGCGTCTTGTGGAGGAGTGCGCAGGGCTGGGCGCGCGGATCGTGCCGTAACGGTCCTTGCGCCAACGGCAGTTGAGGGTCGGCAGATCACAGCCAGCCGCGTCTGGCGGCCTGTCAGGCGAGTTGCATGCGGGTGCCCGCACCGGCGCGTGTCATCAGGCTCTGGATGCGGCGCTGGACGGTTCTTCGGCTGAGGCTCATCTGTGAGGCGATGGCTTTGTCGGCGACGCCCGCGACCAGTAGGGACAGCAGCTTGCTGTCGGCCGGTGACAGGGCGGGGTGTGTCGCCGCGTCGTCCATGGCCAGGTCGCGGTTTTCGGAGAGGTGCAGGGGCACGGCCTTCTCCCAGTAGCTGTCGAACAGGGCGACCAGGGCGCCGAGGAGGTTGCTGTCCCTGACCAGCGCGGTGGTGGGCTGGCCGGGGCTGCCCTGGGGGCCACCGGGCACCAGGGGGAAGATGCCGACGCAGCGGTCGGCGATGGCAAGGTGCAGGGGCAGCCATGGGACGGCTCGGGCGATTTCACCGGCCTGCACGCCGGCCCCCACGTTGTCGACCGCCCCTTCGTCGTCGAAAAAGGGCTTCTCGTAGAGGACGCGATAGCGCACGCCCCGGGCGAGGGCATCGAGCTCTTCCGTGTCGGTGCGGAGGGCATGGCCACGTACTGGGCCCGGCAGAACCAGAGCATCTCCTCGCGGGCGTTGACCTGTATCTGTCGCATCTGCTGGCGCAGGGCCTCCGCTCCAGTGATGTCCTCCAGCAATTGCCCGACGTCATGGCGGCGCGCGGTCTCGCGGTACGCCTCCAGCAACCGGTCCGCCTCTGCGCGTGCCGTGTCCAGCGCGTCCGCGGTGTGTTTGATACGGGGGAGGAGCGCCACGTCCGGCGGTACCGCGCGGTACACACGCGGTGTGGTGTCGGTGTGGCTGGCCAGGCCCTGGCGTACGAGAGATTCGAGCACATGTGTGCTGTCGTCCTCGCTCGTTCCGGTGCGCCGGGAGACATCGTCGGCGGTTGTTCCGCCTGCCGTCACAAGGAGCCGGTAGACGGCCTCCTGCTCCTGCGAGACTCTCGCGGCTTCCAGCATTCCGAGGGTTCCTCCCGCTCGTCGTGGCGTGGACAGTCCGAATCCGAGGACTGCACTCCAGGGCCGGACGACGGAAAGGGGCGAGAGGTCCGTACGGGCCTCTCGCCCAGGGTGGTGACGGTCAGGGGCGCTCAGCCCAAGCCCGGGTGACCGTCTGCCGGAGGCTGTCGTCGGCGGCGTCCCGGGCCGTGACGCACAACGTCGCGTAGGCGGTGCCGCGTTGGTGGTGCGGGCGGTTCACCATGGCGCGGAATACCTCGTGGCCATTGTCGGTCGTGGTGGCGTGGTCCCAGTCGGGGCGGTGCGTGAAGTGCTCAGCTGCAGGCGGCAGTCGGCGTCACCGGACGGTACTTCTGTTCGGCGGTGAGGACCGCGAGACGGCCGCGGACTCCGGTCGGTGTCGGGGCGACGGCGTTGCCCGCGTCGACGGCCGCAGGGTGGCCTCGCGGTCGTCGAAGAGCGCGGAGGAAGGCACGTACTAGGCGTTCAGCGTGCCGGGCAAGCCTGTGGCGCGCGTCTGGAGCAGCCGGGGCGACGAACTGGCGGGAGGCGAACTCGAAGGTGATGGTGTGCACTTGCGTGCTGCGTGTCGTTCATCTGCGCGACTGAATCCGACGGCCGTGAGGCCGTGTCACTCGATACCGGTGGCACGGCTCGGACATGTCGCAAGCGCGGCAGGAGTCTTGTGCGGCTGGCGGGGTGTGAGCGGTGTAGCCATGCCTCGGAAAGACATGGGTCACCGCCTTGACGGGTGACGTGGATGACTGCCATGATTACGTCACCGCCTCAACCGGTGACACAGAGAGTGCCTGGTGAGAGGTGGCCAAAGACCTTTCGACCCAGATGGGGAGCACCAGTCATGGCAGTCAGCTACACCGCCGTTGTCGACGTCGACGGGGAAGGCCGGAACGGCGGTCATGTCCGCTCCTCCGACGGTCTGCTGGAGACCAGCCTCGCCCTCCCCAAGGAGCTCGGCGGCGCCGGCACCGCGCCCAATCCCGAGCAGCTCCTCGCCGCCGGCTGGGCCGCCTGCTTTCTCGGCGCCCTCCGCCACGCCGCCACCTCCCGCAAGATCCGGATGACCAGTACCACCATCACCGCCGAGATCACCCTCACCCACGGCGACGACGGCGAGTTCAACCTCTCCGCGGTCCTCAACCCCGTCCTCGGTGGTGTCGACCGGGCCACCGCCCAGGAGCTCGCCGAGGCCGCCCACCAGATCTGCCCGTACTCCAAGGCCCTGCGCGGCAACATCCCGGTCACCATCAACGCCGACGCCGCCTGATCCATCCCCCGCCCCCCTGACCGCGGGTCCCGTGTTCTCCCCTGTACGCCCCCCGCGCGGGACCCGCTCACCCTTTCCCCGTCACACCCGCATCGCCGCCCGACCGAAGAGCGAGGCAGGACATGGCTTCCCTGACGCATACACATATACGGACCGCCAAGCACCGTCGTCCGGCTGTCGAAGATGTCTCCGCCGAGCTGCTCTCCCGGAAGGAGGCGAGCTCCGAGGAGCGCGACTGGCCGACGGACACGCAGGTGTGGCACTGGGCGCAGAGCGCGGTGCTGTCCGGGTACGGTCCCGCGGCCTCGAACTTCTTCTGATGGCCGCGGGGCCGCACGAGAAGCCCGGTTCGGCACGGGATCGTGCCGAACCGGCCACCCTGCTACGACGGGAACGTCAGTGGTGCCGGCTGTGACGGGAGAGAACACGCTCGACGGCGGTCGCCATCACGCTCTCACCCGTGGCGTTGGGGTGCACCGGCGCGGCCGGCGTCTCCGGGGCGAACGTCTCGATCCACCGCTCGCCGGTCGGCTTGCAGAGGTCATGACCGACGGTCGGCGCGTAGGTGTTCACGTACCTCGCGCCACCGTGCCGGGCCTCGCGGGCCAGCATCGCGTTGAGCTCCTTCTCCTTGTCGCGGAGCCAGGCGAAGTCGCCCGCGGCCAGCGGCACGGTCTTGCTGGTGCAGCCCACGCCGTCGTCCGGGAAGAGGTCAGGGTAGCCGACCACCACGACACGGGCGTGCGGCGCCCGCTTGTGGATACCGCGCAGCACCTGTGCGACCTTCGGCCCGGTCTGGGCGATCGCACCCGTGATCTGGTCCGTACCCGCACCCGTGAAGTGCGTCTGGCACGGGGTGCCCGCGGGGTCGCCGGAGCTGAGCTGGGCGCAGGTGCCCAGCACCGCCGAGAAGCCGATGTCGTTGCCACCGATGGTGAGTGTGACCAGGTCGGTTCCCCGGTCGAGTGTGTCCAGCTGCGGCGCGACACCGTCGGTCTGCGAGGCCGTCAAGTCCTCGGTGGTGGCACCCGAGCAGCTGACGTCGGTCAGCGTCGCGGACCGCGACTGCGCCACAAGCGAGGGGTAGTTCCGGCTGGAGCGCAGGCAGGTCGCGTCGACCTGGGTGGGCACGAGCGGCGCCGAGGCGTACGAGTCGCCGAGGGCGACGTAGTCCACCGTGCGCGGGTTCTCCGCGACCGTTCTCGCCGCAGCGGTCCCGGCCGGGGCGAGGGCCGCCCCGGCGGAAAGGAGCGCGACCCCCACCGTAAGAGCGCGTCCTGCGCGGGAGGTAGGGAAGAGTTTCCTCAAGATCTGTCCTTCCTTGATCGGTCTGACGGGTTTCCGCCCGGAGTGCGCCGCAGTCGAACGGCCGGGATCGGACGAAGGCCGGGAACTGCGCCATGCGCGTGCACATGGTGAGGGCAGAGCACCCAACATTCACACGTATCCGAAGGCCGTCAGGTGCTGGGGGATCCGGTAACGAATTGGTTACCGCCATCGGGTCCGGCCGACGGCATACCTCACACCGGCGAGAACGGTGGCTTAAGGCGCCACCGCCCGGCGCAGGCCCGGACACACCGTCAGGTGACTGATGCGGCACGTGTCGCCCACACCCGACAGTGAACCCATAACGGAAACATCGAAAGCGAGACCATAGCCATGGACATGAAGCTCGAAGTAGTCATCCTGCCCGTCTCAGACGTGGACCGTGCCAAGGACTTCTACGTGGAGCAGCTCGGCTGGCGCCTCGACGCCGACTTCGCGATCCACGATGGCTACCGGATCGTGCAGGTCACGCCGCCCGGTTCCGAGTGCTCCATCATCTTCGGAGAGGGCCTCACCCAGCAGGTGGCGGGCACGCTCCACGGCCTTCAACTGACCGTCACCGACATCGTGAAGGCCAAGGAGGAACTGTCCTCCCATGGTGTCGAGGTCTCCGGCCCGTTCCGCGACGAGACCGGCATCTTCCACCACGCCGGTGACAGTCACCGGGTCCCCGGCCTGCATCCCGAGCGGGCCAGCTACGGCACCTTCGCCGCCTTCAAGGACCTCGACGGCAACGAGTGGTTCCTCCAGGAGGTCACCGAGCGCGCCCCTGGCCGCTGAGACCCGGTCCCGGCGCGGGCTGACTTCCCCGCCGCGCCGGGACCGACACCTCCTGACGGACCACGACACCCATCCGACCGACACCCATCCGACCGGGAACCATCCAGCGGAGGACACATGACGACCGAGAACATCCGCACGTATGACGTCATCGTGATCGGCGCAGGCCCGGTCGGCGAAAACGTCGCGGACCGAACCACTGCCGCAGGCCTGAACACCCTCATCGTGGAGAGCGAGCTCGTCGGCGGAGATTGCTCGTACTGGGCCTGCGAGCCCAGCAAGGCCCTGCTGCGTCCCGCCCTGCTGCGCGCCGACGCCCAGCACGTCCCCGGCCTCGACCCCGCCGTCAAGGCCCCGCTGGACGTCGCTGCCGTCCTGGCACACCGCGATCGCATGTCCGCCGACTGGAGGGACGACGGCCAGATCGAATGGCTGAAGTCGGCCGGGATCGAGCTGCTGCGTGGCCACGGACGCCTGGCCGGGGAACGCGAGGTGACAGTGGAGACACCGGACGGCGACACGGTCCGCCTGCGCGCCCGGCACGCCGTCGCCGTGTGCACCGGAAGCGGCGCGGCGCTGCCCCCGCTGCCGCGCATCGAGGAGTTGCGGCCCTGGACCAGCCGTGAGGCGACCAGCGCCCAGCAGGTGCCACAGCGACTGGTGATCGTCGGCGCCGGTGTGGTCGGCGTCGAGATGGCCACCGCTTGGCAGGCCCTGGGCAGTCAGGTCACGCTGCTCGCCCGGGAGGACGGACTGCTGCCCCGGATGGAACCCTTCGCGGGCCAACTGGTCACCGAACGGCTGCGGGAGGCCGGTGCGGACGTCCGGTTCGGGGTCTTTGTCACCGGAGCGGAGCGGACGGGTGACGGACACGTCCGCGTCACGCTGGCCGATGGCGGTGAGGTCACTGCCGACGAGATCCTGTTCGCCACCGGACGCGCCCCGCGCTCGCAGGATATCGGGCTCGACACCGTGGGGCTGAAGCCGGGCGACTGGATCGCCACCGACGACAGCCTGACCGTCACCGCCGTCCCTGGAAACTGGCTGTACGCCGTCGGCGACGTCAACCGCCGGGCCCTCTTCACCCACCAGGGCAAGTACCAGGCCCGCGTTGCCGGCGCCGTGATCGCCGCCCGAGCCAAGGGGGAGAACCTGCACACCGGCCGCTGGGCGCCGCACAGCAGCACCGCCGACATCGAGGCGGTCCCGGGCGTCGTGTTCACCGATCCCGAAGTCGCCAGTGTGGGCCTGACCGTCCAGGACGCCGAGCGTACCGGCCGCGACGTCGAGGTCGTCGACTACGAGATCGGCCACCTGGCGGGTGCTCTGCAGTTCCGCCAGGACTACAAGGGCAGGGCCCGGATCCTCATCGACCCAGATCGTCAGGTCGTCGTCGGTGCCACCTTCGTCGGTCCCGGCGTCGGGGAACTGCTGTACTCGGCCACCGTCGCCATCACCGGTGAGGTGCCCGTGGAGCGCCTGTGGCACGCCGTACCTGCATTCCCCACCATCAGCGAGGTGTGGCTGCGTCTGCTGGAGACGAGGCGGGACTCGTGACCACTGCACGGGACCTCACGCTCGTCGCCCTCGGCCTGCCGCCCGACCGGTCCGTGGAACAGGGCGACCTGTCCCTCGCGCTCGCGGGGGCCGAGGCGGTCGATCTTCTTCGGAGCGGGGCGGTGACGCTGGAAGGCGACCTGCTCATGCCCAATGCGCCGACGGCGACCGGCGACCGGCTGTTGGACCAGGCGTACGCCTCGCTCGTCCGGCGGAAGCCGTACGAGACGGTCGCTGCCTGGCTGTGGCGTCGAGGCAGTGAACTCGCCGCCGCCTACGTCGACGACCTGGAGCGGGCCGGACTTGTCACCCATCCGGTGGACCACGGCTTGCGACTGTGGTTCGCGTCGGCCGTGCTGGCCGATTCGCCGGCCCGTCGCGACGCGGAGGAACGTGTGGCCTCCGGCGAGCCTGTCCTCGCTGCTCTGCTCGCGGCTACGGGCATCTCGAAAGACCCGGCCCCGGCCTCCGAGGGCCTTCTCGGGGACGCCGTGACGACAGTGCTGGCCGCGGTCGGCGACGCGGTGACGCAGTTGGAGGCCGTACGACTGAGGCGGGACGTCGAGAACGCCGCCTTCGACAACATGTGGCGGGGCTAGGACACCGGGATTTCTACCGCCTGCGCACCTCGCGCAGGTCCGCGCTGCCGGTGGCGGGCTTGCCCAGACCGCCCTCTCGTCCTCGCGTTGCTCACACCCAGCTCCTCCGGACGGCGTTTGTAGCCTGTCGGTCGGCCGAACGTGTCATTTTCGGATCGGTAGTATCCGAGAAATATGTGAGCGAGAAACTCACACCTATTGTGCGGAAGAGGGACGGCCATGGCCGGACTGAGCTATCGGGGATTGGGTGGATGCCGCCCTGCGGAGCGGTGATCCCCTGTCCGTCCTGGACGTGGTGGCAGCCGCGCACGAGACGAGCGGCGGTGAGCTCCGGAGGCTGTGGGATGGGATGGTCCGGCACCTCGAGCGGCAGCTGGCGGGTATGCGCGCCTTCCTGCTGTGGGTGCTGCCCGGCCGGTACGAGCAGGTACCCCGCGAATTCGTACTCCGGCCGGCGTTACTGCACCTCGAGGCGGTCCTGGGCCGGGACCTGGAGGCCGATGTCCTCGCCGTCGAACGCCGCACGGTGCTCGGCGCGATCGGGAACCGCTGGGCCGTCAAGGATCACACCCTGCTCGCCTTGACCCACCTCAAGATCGGCACCGGCAGTACGCTCCCACCCGCGACCGTCGCCACGGTGCGTCGCTCGCCCCGCCTGATCAACGATCCCGTCTGGGCTGCGCTCGCCGTACGTGTGATGGAGCCGGTGCTCAACCTAGGGGAGTGGTGGTCGGACGTGGCCCTCGCCGACATCGCCGTGCTCGGCTCCGACTGGCACGACCTCGTGGCCCACGCCGGGGCGGCCCAGGCCGTCAAGCCGACGGCCAAGTGGGAGCGGGCGACCCGTGAACTCCTTGCCCGCGTAGGGGGAGCGGAGGTACACAAGCGGATCCTCTCCTGGCTGTCCCTGGTGGGACTGCCGAGAACCAACCCGCTCATGAGAACGGCGAACGGCGAGTGGGTGCCGGTCAACGAGCGGCTGGACCCCCTTCAACGCGGATGACCTGCGCGGGCTTGTGCTGATGCTCGCCTGCAGGGGCCCCCGACCACGAGGCGGTGTCGGCCCTCGGCTCCCTCGTTGACATATGTATGCAGGTGGTGCCGCAGCATGGGTCGGGCGATCCGAAGACGGCCAACGCCGCCGTGAGGGCCCTGGGGCGCTACGGGAACTCCAGCGCCCTGATGGAGCTGCACCGGCTCGGCGTACAGACCTCTGATGGCAACACCCGTCGGCTGATCAGCCGCTGGCGTCCGCGGAGGTAGTGACCACTCCTGGTGAACCTTTCGCTCCCGCTCGTCCGTCAAGGAGGAAGGGAGAACTGAGGAGGCCCGGGCGTCCCGCACCCGCTCGTCGGCTCCGCCGTCAGAGCGACGCACAATGAAGATCGGTATCTGGCTTCCCAACCAGGTCCGTGATGTTCGGCCCGACGTGGTACCGGCTTGGGCCAGGGCGTCCGATGAGGCTGGGTTCAGCTCGCTCGCCGCGCTCGAGCGCATCGCCTACCCCGCAGCCGCGGGCGCCACCAGCGAGATCGGTTTGATCTGCTGGCTCCCGTGTGGCCGCCGCCCTGCCAGGCCGCACGTGCGCGGTCGAAGGCCGGGCCGACGAGCGCGGGTGCCGCCGACGGGCCGAAGCCGAGCGTGAGCCGCGCGCCGGAGATCGCGTCGATGCCCGTGACCTCCTTGGCCAGCGCGGCCGGACGCGAGGGCACGCTATACCTCGTCGCACTCGCCTACTTCGCCCTCGGGGACGCGGACCGCGGCCGTGCCAACGTCTACGACTACTACCGTCCGGCCGGACCGGACGGAGCCCGGGCCGCCGAGACGAGCGGAGGGGGCGATGCCGAGGTGGCACGCTCGGCGGACGCGGTCCTGTAGTGCGATGCAGGGACCGCAGGGACCTGCACGACGAACTCCCGACCTGGCGCTCCCGGGTGCCTCACCCGTCCCGCGGCAGACTGTGGCGCCCGCGGGACGAGTGGGTGTGTCAGTCTGAGCCGGCCGCCGCGTCCCGCTTCACCAGGGTGTACATCACGGAGCGCTGCTGCTTGCGTCGCTGGATACGTCCCTTGGCGACCAGCGACTCAAGGGTGTTCCGCACCACCTGCGGAGTGGGGTTGCGATCCGGGTGCTTCTCCAGAAGCTCGTCCCGCAGCTCCTTCGCCAGACGCGGCTCGTCGTACTTGCTGAGCAGGTCGGCCAGCAGGTCACCAAGCAGCGGCTGGCGCGACTTCCCCTTCGCGCCGGCCTTCGCCGAGGTACCCGCCGAAGCGGTCTTGACCGGTGCCGTGCGCCGAGAAGTGGCTCCGGCGGCAGGCCGCTTCGCCTTTGTGACGGGGGCCTCATCCTGCAACTGCTCCGGCAGACGGGACGCGTCCGCGAAACCCTCGTACCGCTCGGCGAGGTTGAGGATGTCTGCCAGGAGGGCTTCCTCCTGCTTCAACACCGTGATCTTCTCCGCCAGCTCCTGCTGTCGCCGGCGGTTCTCCTCCAGGTCCGATGCGGCTTGTTCCACGTACCGCGATCGGAGCGTGGCGGCTGACTGGCTGGTCACAACCGTTCACTCCCTCGATATGGATGACGTTGCGCATGGTACCCATGCCGAGGTCCCATGGGATAAGTGTCAACGCCAGACGGTTCCTCCGGCATGTTCGCTCTTCACGATAAGCGCTGATGTGCCTGCGCACACAGGAAGCGTCGGCTTTTCTTCGACCTCCCGAGGTCCGACGACGTCACTCGCACGAGGTGCTCTCCGAACATACTGCCCGGTAAGTGTGTCGTCGAACCGCGGCCCGCCCCCCTTGCAGACGGTTGTGTGAGAGATGAGCCCGGGGCACGGTGACAGCGGGTCCCAGTCCCACCTGGCCGATCGCGCTCGGGTGTCGGTCGGGTGGGACGTGTCGGGCCGCCCGGGGTGCGGGTTGGTCACCGGGTGGCGTGCTCGCGGGCCGTCGTGGCGGCTTCCTTGGCCGACCCCTCGTACACGGGGCCGTGACCGGGCAGGAGGATGCCCGCGTCCACGTTCTCGAGCACGGCCAGCGAGTCCAGGGCCCGGGCCCGGTCGGTGTGGAACATGTGGGGCAGCAGTTGAGGGCCGCTGATCCGCGACGTGGGATGCGCGGTCACTAGGGCGTCGCCGGTGATCAGGATGCCGCTGCCGGGCAGATGGTAGGCGCTGTGCCCCTTGGTGTGACCCGGTGTGTGCAAGGGCACCGGCGCACCTGGCAGATCCAGCTCACCCGGTACGGGGAAGGCCTCCGGCTCGCAGACGGGAACATGCGTGGTTCCGCCGGCCCGGAGCGCGTGGACGGCCCACGGAAGCACACCGGGCCGCCAGCCCTGCGCGAGCACCTGTCCAACGGATACCTGGTTGAGGAAGTCGCGGCGGGCGTGCGGCACCTCCTCCCGGTGCATGAGCACCGGCACGTCGTACAGGGCGCGCAGGTGTTCGGCGGTGCCGATGTGGTCGTTGTGCGCATGCGTGACCAGGACGGCGGCCACGGAGCGCGGGTTCAGGCCGACCGCCTCCAGCGAGGCCAGCACAGCGTCGCGGTCGCCGGGGTAGCCGGTGTCGATGAGGGTGCAGCTGTCGCCGTCCTTGACGATGATCCAGTTGGTGTTGCTGCCGGACACTGTATAGACGTTGCTCTCGACGCGGACGATGTCGTCCTCACGCTGAAGCCTCGGCATGGTCGTTGTGGTCCTCTCGTCGTGATGGCACCCCAGGGGCCCTGTCACCGAGCGAGGGGCCCTTCCTTCCCGCGCCGCGCGCCGATGTCACGGCGACGGAGAGCGACCGGTGGGAGCGCTCCGGACGAGGCCATCGGGATCGCGGACGGGGATCCGAACACAAACCTACCTGAGCGCGGACGAGGATCGGCGAACAGCCAACCTTTGTACATCAGGGTTCCTCTGCAGGGAAGGTTGGTCATACATGTGCTACTCCTGTTCACGGAGTGGCCAGCGGGGCATGCATGTGTGCGTGCGATGCGATTGCGAACACACCCGGCTGCCTACGGGCCGGGCGGCGCCGGCAGGCCGACTTCCGCGGTCGCGCCCCTCCAGGGCTGTTCCAGCGTCTCCACGCACCCGCACGAGTCGCTCACGGCCTCGCACACGGAGTCTCTCAGCGCCATTACGGCTTCGAGCAGCTCCGCCGGCAAGGGAGCGTGCGGCGAGGCCGGGCGCAGCCCCGGGCGGCTACGGCCCCACAACGGCCCCTGCGGCCGTGTCCTCGGCGTCTCCAGGACTCCCTTCCCGGGTTTCCATGCGCCCACCGCGCCACCGGCCTTCACCACGCCGGAGTCGCGGACGGGGGCCGGTCCGGAGGCCAGCGCACGAGCCTCCCGCACCAGGCGGCACCAGCACCGCGACGGGACGTCCAGCACCGCCTCGGGAGGGACCTGTTCGTCCTGAGGCAGGGCGCAGGTGGCCGGCGGCAGCCGCAGGTTCGCGGCCGTCATCACGGCGGTGGCACGGGCCGCGACCTCGGCGCGGGCCGTCGTCAGCGCCTCCAATACGCTGTCGCCGAGCTGCGGGGCCGTCATCTGTCGGAACCGTTTGTCGACGAAGCGGACCCCCGCCGCGCGACCGTCAGTGCCCACGGTGACCTCCACGACGCCGTCTCTGGAACGCGCCGTCACCGAAAGCGCCCTCATCTGTTCCCGGGCCCTGCTCAGAGCCCCGTATTGCTCGGCGAAGTCAGCAAGGACCTGCTCCAGACGGCTTCCCGGTGGCGTGTTCATCGTCCTCCTCTGCCGGTGAAGCCACCCGCGGGCGGCATGACCTCGGAAACGGCCGAGAGGGTCGTGTCGCTCCCGGACACCGTCGGTGTCCGCTCACGTCCGGCCCGCGCGAATCCACCCGTCCCGTGCCCGCCCCCGCCTCTCCGGCATCCTCGCTGCATGTGACCGGAAGAGGAAGAGGAGGGCTGTGCCGGAAGGCGACCCGGGCCGGGCCCTTCCGATACACGAAGGACACGAGCGGACCGCACATCGGGTTCACACACCAGGCAAACGTCGAGCATCGGCCGCCAGAGACGCTGTCACACACGCGGTGCTGATCACCCGGACACCACACCATCCATTCAATCGCCTCGTCATCTTCACACGTGTTCGCTTGGAGGTGCTGGCTCTCCGGCAGGTCAAGACGGCTCGACCTACGTGACATACAACTCACATCTTGTATCTGTTTGAATTCTGTCAGGACGGGGAATGCGGATCAGGCTGAACAAATCCCCTGGTGAAGAGGTTTTCGCTGATCCGGGTCAGCCGCTTGTGTCACACACATGTCTCGAAACCCCGGCGCGGCACTCGGGCGACACAAATGCAGCATTTTTCTGGCACCTGCCGCTGACTACAGTGCGAGGGCGGGGGTTGCATCAGGCCTCCGGTCGCCGCACGAAGAGAACCAGGATGGTTCAGAACACTATGGTTACGCCCCTCACGGGTATGTCCCGGCCTGACCTGCTCGGCACCATCATGAGGGAACACAGGGACGGTCTTGTCTCGTACGCCGAGAAGATGCTCGGTGACCACGGACTCGCCGAGGACATCGTCCAGGAGACCACCATCCGAGCCTGGCGGAACATAGACCGTCTGCTCGGGATGGAGGGCTCGGTCCGCGGCTGGCTCTTCACCGTGACCCGGCACCTTGTCATCGACTGGGTGCGCAAGCCCCACGCACGACGGGAGGTCGTCGGAGTCACCTACAACGACCCCACCTCGGGCACCGACGACACCGAGGTCGTGCACGACGCCTTGGTCGCCCGGCCGCTGCTGCGTCGGCTGACCCCGGAGCACCGTGCCGTGCTGGTCCACATATATCTGTGCGACCGCAGCATCCAGGAGACCGCCGGCATCCTCGGAGTACCCGCCGGCACCGTCAAGAGCCGTCACCACAACGCCCTGCGAAAGCTGCGGAGCGTCGTCCGGCCCGAGGCTGCTTAGACAGTCGGGGCTGAGCCGACCGCAGGTCCCGGGCCATGGTGGCACCGGGATTTCGTCGGGTTCGGGGCATCTCGGGGTCAGAACCCGGTCGAGTCGAGGCACGTCTCCAGCGCCGAGGTCAGCCGGCGCCGGAACGTCTCGCCGCGGGGGTGGTGGCTGATGGTGCGGACCAGTTCCGGCAGCAGATACTGCTCGGCGACGATCCACTCGGCGGCGTTCGCGGGTCCGCTGAAGCGCTGGGGCTGCACACCCGGCCGCGGCGGCGGCAGGATCACGGTGGTGCGGTGCGGTGCGAGCAGCGCCGTGGCGGCGTCGGCGCTGTAGAGGTAGTGCTCGAACATCCGGGACAGCGCCTCGGACCGCGCACCGGGGGAGTCCAGGTACGAGCTCAGTTCCCCCGCGTACGTGCGCAGCAGTTCATGACAGGTGTACCGGCCGGCGGACAGTTCGACGAGCAGGTAGTGGTCCATCAGCTCGGCCATGTCCTGGCGGGTTGCGCGCAGGTTGGTGCCGGACAGGCTGGCCGCGGCCGGCATCGTGATGTCACGTGAGGGATGCAGGCTGAGCAGCCGGAACAGCCGAGCGGCGCTGCTGCTGAGCGACTCGTAGGAGCGGTTGAACGAACTGCGGGTGTTGGTGCGGGCATCGCGGCTGGACAGGGCGTCGAGGCAGTCGTCGGTGTCCTGGAGCCTGGCCGTGAGCGAGGCAAGCGGGAAGTGCGGTCGCACCAGTGCCCGGGCGGCGGCGACGGCCAGTGCCAGCGGCAGTCCGCCGCACAGCTCCACGACTTCCTCCGCCGCGGTGTGTTCGGCTCTGATCCGGTCGGTGCCCAGGCGCCGGTCGAGGAGTTCGAGGCCCTCCTCGCGGGTCATCGGGTCCAGGGTGATGATCCGGGCGTTGTCGGTGACGGCCAGGCCCTCCAGCCGCCGTCGGCTGGTGACGATCGCCAGACACCCGGGGGTGGCGGGCAGCAGCGGACGTACCTGTTCGCAGTCCTCCGCGTCGTCCAGGACGAGCAGCAGCCGGCGTCCGCCCAGGGCGCTGCGGTAGGTGGCGGCGAGTGCCGCGGCACTGGAGTGCGAACGATCGTTCTCCACACCCAGCGCGCCGAGCACCTCGGCGATGGCCTCGGCCGGGTCGAGCGGGGACTGGGAGGCGCGGTGGCCCTGGAGGTCGACGTAGATCTGCCCGTCGGGGAAGTGGTCGGCGACCATGTGGCCCCAATGCACGGCGAGTGTCGTCTTGCCGACGCCGGCCATGCCGCAGATGGCCGCGGTCATCGTGGGGGGCCGACTCTCGCCCTTGAGCGGCAGCAGCTCCAGGCACTGGCTCAGAGCCTGCTGGCGTCCGGCGAACGAGACGCAGTCCGCGGGCAGTTGGGTCGGCTTGCCGGTCTCCACGGGCTGGGAGGCCGGGGTGTTCGGGCAGCGGGAGACGCGGCGCTGCAGCAGGTGCTGTTGGGCGGCGCGGAGTTCGGGACCGGGCTCGACGCCCAGTTCCTCGGCGAGCGCCTGGCGGATGCTCTCGAACTGCTGCAGGGCCTCGGCCTGCCGGCCGGTGACGGCCAGCGCGGCGATCACCCGGGAGTGAAGCGCCTCGTCGAAGGGATGGCTCTCCACCGCCCGCCGCAGCACTGTCAGCACCTCCTCCGTGAGTGCGGGCGCCGCGGTCAGGACGGCGTCGGCTGCTTCTTTCACCGTCGCGACGAATTCGTGGCCGACCGAGGTGAACACCGGGTGCCGGGCGACCGTGGTCCCGGCGGCGACGACGGGACCACGCCACAGCCGGAGGGCTTCGATGAAGTCCTGCGCGGCCTGTGCGGGGGCGCCTGCCTTGACCGCGAGCTGTGCCTGGGCACGTAGGTCGCGGAAGCGCAGCAGGTCGGAGGTCGAGGTGTCGACCAGCAACCGGTAGCCGTCGGCGGCGCGGACGAGGTGTGCCGCGTTGGTCCGGCTGCGCAGCTGGGGTTCGAGTGTCCTGCGCAGCGCGCCGATGTGCCGGTGCACAACGTTGACCGCGCTGGTCGGCGGTTCGTCGTCCCACAGGATGTCGACCGCCTCGCTCAGGGTGAGCGGGCCGGGGGCGCGGAGCAGCAGCAGAGCGAGCAGGGCCAGGCGCTTCGGGGGGCCCAGGTCGATCTCCGTGTCCCCGCGTATCGCTCGCACGGTGCCGAGGATTGAGTAGCGCACTGTCGCGTCCATCTCGCGGCTGGCCTCGCTGTTTCTCATCTGGTGCTGCTGGTCGCCCGTCCGGTCTGCCGTCACCGCGTCGGCGGGGGCCCGAGCCTTCTCCTCCCGAGGAGTTCGTTGCCGAGCTCGCGAAGTGTAGCCATGTCGCGCGACATGTTTTAGCGGCTGGACGAGGAGTCCGGATCGACCGCTGTGGATGTCACGTATGCGCCCGGTGGGAGGCAGACATGTCGTGGATCTCGCTGGCGGAGGAGTGTGTGGCGTGGGGGGCTGTCGGCATGCCGGAGCGATGCCGTCGTGATGCAGGTGTCCGGGCGGAACCGGCCCTCACCGGAGTCCGCGGCCGGGACGGCTCCCGACGGGTTCGAGTGCTGCTGCCAGTGTGTCAACCGGAACCCGTCGCCGGATCGGTCGGCTGACTTAGCATTCCTGCGAGACCTGCCATCTCGGTACGTCGAATGACGACCAAAGTGTCCGGAGCCGGTCTTTCAGGCCTCTGAGCTGCTCCGTACCCCGGCCGTCCGGACATGAGGGCCTCCAGCCCGGAAACCGAGAATGACGGATCACGAGGAGGTGAACACGTTGCCGGAGACGGACGAGGTGTCTGCCGGCGAACATATGTCTCCGCAGGCACCGTGAACCCCACGGTGGTCCGTTCCCGTTGAATCTCATGACGGGCTTCTGCCGACCGATCGACTCCCGTGGAAGTCTGCTTCACCGGCATGTGGACCGGGCCGTGACGCTGGTGAGAGGAGGAGCCCCATGTACGTCCTGGTCCCCGACGATCCGGTGTTCTTCGCGAAGTTCCAGAGCCTTGAAGAACCGCTTCTCCGCCATCTGTACCAACTCCACAGCTCAGGTCCGGAGTCGGACGACGAGCGGATCATCTCGGATGCCTACGACAGCTGGGTACAGGTGCTGCTGAAGCTGCCGCTGTGGTCCCAGTGGCACACCGGAGACACCTCGGCCGACTCCGCGTCGGCGGAGCGGCCCCGATACGCCCTCTACAGCGCGCGCGGAGACCAGTTGACGAGCTTGTATCCGATCGAGCTGACGGCAGCCGAGCTCGGGCACCTGATGGCCTGCCTCGACCTCTTCGTGGGAAGCGACCCGGCCTGGCACGCGGTGCCGGGCCAGATGTGCGCCGAACCGCCGGACCGGGAGGAGGGCCTCACCGAGGTCTTCCGGCGCGTCATGGACGTGCTGCTGCTGCCGCCCCCACAAGGCCTGCTGGGCGCTCTGCGGCGGATCGTGCCCGAGGGGTCCGTCGTCTCCGTGACCCTGCCGGACGAGCAGGAGGCGGAGTACCGGCGCTTCTGCGAGGAGATCGTGACCATCCTCAGCGCGGGCGACCCCTTCGCCTTCCGCAGCCACCGAGCCATGTATCTCTGACACACGTAGGGGGCTGAACCTTTCTGGCGGCTGTCGCGTTCTCGAGATGGAAGGCTCTGCTGTCGGACACGCGGACGGCCGAGCCGTGACGGGATCTCCAGCCACGCCCGTGGTCCGGTTCCCGTCCCCGCACCGGCGGCCGGAGTCCCCCTCGGGTCGCCAGTGCGTACCTCTCGTCGTGGGGACGGATCCCCCAAGGACACCCGTCAGCTCAGGGCCCCATTCCGAGGCCTGTCCCGCTGCGGCCCGCTTCCGCTTTCCCTGTGGCGGAAGCGGGCCGTACACGTGCCGTCAGGACGGCGAGCGCAGGGCGTCCACCGGCTCCATCCGTGCCGCCCGCAGCGACGGGTACAGACCCGCGAGCAGGCCCACGAGGGCGCCGGCCACCGGGGCGCCCAGAGCGAGCCGCAGATCCAGCACCGGCGTCCACTCCTTGACGCCCGCCACAGACACCACGACGACCACACCGACCGCCGCGCCCACGACCCCGCCCAGCAGTCCGATCGCTGTGGACTCGGCGAGGAACTGCCCGGCCACCTGACGCCGGGACGCACCGAGGGCACGCCGCAGGCCGATCTCGCCGACCCGCTCCATCACCGTGACGAGCGTGACGTTGGCGATGCCGATCGCGCCGACCACCAGCGAGACCAGACCGAGGACCAGGAACAGGCCGTTGACGTCGCCCTGCACGCCCTTGCGGGCCTTGGACAGGTCCGGCGGAGCGAGCACGGTCAGGGAGTCCGCGTGGCCGGGCGCCAGCGCGATCGGAGCCTGCCGGGCCACCTGCTGCGCCGCGCCGAGGGAAGTGTTGATCAGAACCCGGGTCAGGTTCTTCAGCCCCATCCGGTCCGCCCCTGTGGTCGGCGGCAGGATCACGGAGGTCGACAGGCGCTGTTCGCGCTGGATGCCACCGAGCACGCCGATCACGGTGTACGACTGGCCCTTGAAGAAGACGGCAGGTGCTTGCCCCACGTCGTCGATGCCGAGCAATTGGGCCGCCTGGTCTCCGAGGACGGCCACCCGGTCGTGCCGTGCGATGTCGCCGGCGTCGAAGAACCGGCCCGAGACCATGGCGCCGCGGACCGCGGTGGGCAGGTTCGCGGTCGCCGAGAACACCGCCAGGGTCTGACCGCTCACCGCCCCGGGCGCGACCACGTCGTTGGCACGTACCTGGACGTTGGAGGTCTCGTCCGACTCCGCTATCGCGGCGGCCGAGGTGACTCCGGCCAGGCGGGTCACCGCATTGACACCGGACCAGGGAACCGCCGCGGGGGCGTCCGTATCGGGCGAGGGACGGGGCGCCACCACGGACACCGAGGTGGCGGTGAGGGCGTCGAAGCGGCCGACGATCTGGTTCGCGGCCGTCGAGGCGATCCCGATCGTGATGACCAGGGTGCCGATGCCGAGCACCGTCCCCAGAGTCGTCAGGGCAGAGCGCACGGGCCGTGCCAGTACGCCTGCCAACGCCTCCGACCACAGGTCCCGCGGGTCCATCCGGGGCCGGTCGTGACGGCGGCCGCGGCGCCGGCGGGGAAGACCGTCCCCCTTCCGGTGAAGCGCCCGCCGCGGGACACCCTCCTTGGACCGCACACCGTGTTCCCCGCTGGGTGGGTCCTCCGTCCGGCGGATCCGGTATCCGCCGCGCAGGGGGATCGTCATACCTCCTCCTGACTGAGCCGGCCGTCGCGGATCCGCACGCGTCTGCTCGCCCGTGCGCTCACCGCGTCGTCGTGCGTGATCACCAGCAGTGTCATGCCCTGCCCCTGGAGCACGTCGAAGAGTTCCAGCACCGACTCGGTGTTCTCGCTGTCGAGGTTGCCGGTCGGCTCGTCGCACAGCAGCAGCGCGGGCTCGCCCAGCAGGGCGCGGGCGATGGCCACCCGCTGCCGCTCGCCGCCGGACAGCCGGCCCGGCAGGAAGCCGAAGCGGTGGCCGAGCCCGACCCGGGCCAGTGCCTCACGCGCCCGGTCCCGCCGGGAGCCGCGCCCGTGGCCGGAGCGTGGGGCGCGGTAGACCTCGGACAGCATCACGTTCTCGTCCACGGTCCGGTACGGCAGCAGATGGAAGGACTGGAAGACGAAGCCGATACGGCTGCCGCGCAGCGCGGTCCGCTCCAGGTCGGCGAGCTCGTTGGTGAGCACCCCGTCCAGCCAGTACGCGCCTGAGGTGGGGCGGTCCAGCAGACCGAGGACGTTCAGCAGCGTCGACTTCCCGGACCCGGAAGGGCCGACGACCGACAGGTGCTCCCCGCGGCGGACCATGAGGTCCACTTCCCGCAGGGCGTGCACCGGCGGATCGGCGTCGAAGACCCGGCCGACCGAGTCGAGCCGTATCACGATGTCCGGGCCCGGCGCCTCGTGCGGCGGGGGCGCCGGGGCCGGCGCGGACCTTCGCGTCACTGTCCGACCACCACCAGGTCGCCCTCGTCGAGGGGCGTACCGCGTGGGGTCACCGCGACCTGTCCGGCGGCGGACAGGCCCACCGTGACGGGCACGTCGACGATCTTGCCGTCGCGTCGCACCTGTACCCGGGCCCGCCCGTCGGCGGTGGTGTGCACGGCGGCGACCGGTACCACGAGTGCGGCACCCTTCGAGGAGCCGAGATCGATGGTGATCTTGGCGGTTCCGCCCGCCTGGCCCCGCAGCGCACCGGGCTCGGGAACAGAGACGGTCACCGGCACGGTCGCGGACGGGTCGGTGGAGCCGCCACCGGAACCGCTGTCGCTCTGCGCCGAGTCGCCGATCTTCGCCACCACGCCGCTGACCTGGTGGCCGTCCGGAGTCTCCACGCGTGCCGCCATGCCCTGGTGCAGTTGGCCGGCGTCCGCCGCGGGCATGTCGGCGTGCACCTCGATGTCCGAACTCGTCACGGTCGCGACCGCACCGTCGGGGATGGCCCCGACGTGTACGTTGACCTTGTCGACCCGCACCGGAAGATTCGGCAGGAACACGACCTCGCCGGCCGGCACTTTCGTGCCGTAGGACGTCAGGAACTCGCTCAGTGCGTGGTTGGCCCGGTCGAGCTGATCCCGTGCGGACTTGAGCTGGAGGCTGTGCTCCAGGCCCGAGGTCGGCGGCGTGGACGCGTCCTCGGACCCGTTCTGGCCGCCCTGCGCCTGCAGCACGGCGATCTGGGCCTGGGTGACGGCCTCCTCCAGATCACCGCGCTGCTTCTCGTCCTCCGCGCTGGGCGTCTGCGGCTCATACCCGTTGCTCTCGTACCACTTGGTCACCGCGGTCGCGGTGCCTGGTCCGAAGTGGCCGTTGGTGCCTCCCGGGTCGTGTCTCAGCCTGCGCAGGGCGATCTGCAACTGGCGGACGTCCTCACCCGAGATTCCGGGCGTGAGCGTGCGGTACATCGGCACCGAACCGCGCAGTACGAACACCGGACGTCCGCTGATCTGCATCAGCACGCTGCCCTCGGTCAGGGTGGCGCCCAGCTTCGGTGCCTTCGTCACGAGCTGGGCGGCAGGTGCGTCGGCCGGCGCACCGCTGGTGGCGACGGCTCCGCCCGGGGAGACCGTCTGGGGGGCACCGAACGCCACGGTGCCCTGGGCCACCACGGTCGCCGTCAGCTTCCGGTGCTCCACGGGGACCGTGACCGGCCCGGCCTTGGGGGGCCGGTGAGCGGCGGCGGCGTCGGCCGGGGACTGCATCCCCAAACCCGCGAACCAGCCGGCCGCGCCGACGGCGACCACCGCGGCGACGACGACTGTGACCTGCTTGCCGCGGGTCTGCGGCATACGGAGTCTGCGCTGCTTCATCCGGTGATGCCCTCGAACGGGTGCTTGGCGTACTTGGGGAAGTATGCTGCGCGGAAGTCCTTGCCGCAGGCCAGGTCCTTCAGAGCCAGGCCGATCTCCTGGTTCAGCTTCGTGCGGGCCTGCGCCGCGCCGACGCTCTCCGGGTTCGCGGGCTGCTGGTTGCCCACCTGGAACTTCACCATCTCACCAATGGACGTCGGCTGCGTGGTGGTGACGTTGATGCCCTCCTTGGTCAGGCAGGACGCGTACGACTGGGCGAGGGCGACGAGCTGGGAATCGCCGTTGAGCGCCTGCTGGTTGGCCAGGTAGCGCTCCCGTTCCTCGGCCGCCTGCTTCTCGACCTCCGCCTTCGACTTGTCCGGTCCGTACGCCTTCTCCCGGCCCTTCTTCGAACAGCCCCCGTTGCCCGTCTCGCCTGCGAGTGCGGCCTTCCAGGCCAGTTGCTGCGACATCGGAAGAGCGTGCAGGTACGCGGAGTCCGGGTTGGGCGGGCCGGCGTCGTTGAGTTTGGGGTCGTTGCGGTAGACCACCCTCGCCCACAAGCCGTATCCGTACTTCTGCCGGTACTTCTTCGCAGAGGCGTAGTCCTCGCCGTCGACGGGGTTGGCTGCGCCCGAGTCCTCCGGAGCCACGTGCGGGGTGTAGGTGAATCCCTCGGCGCGCATGCACGCGGCGATGGTGTTCTCCTCGATGTACTTCTTCTTGGTCTCCTCATCGGCGTCGACCGGGATCGCCAGGTCGCCGTTGGCCGCAGCGGCGGTCGCGGACGGCTGCCCGCCCTTGCCGGACGACGTCGTGGAGGTGGAGTCGCCGCCGTCTCCCGAACAGGCCGACAGGGAGAGCACTCCGACGGCCGCCACCGCAGGCCAGATGAGGTGCTTCTTGAACGTGCGAGTCATGTGTATCCACCAGGTGTGTCTGGTCGGGCGCGGATGTCGCGCTCCTCTTCGGTCGCTTCAACCGGGTGGAGGGAACGGCAGGTTGCATCGCCGTCCGCGTGTGTGATGTAGTTCACGTTTTAAGTTGTTAGGTTCCTGTGAGGTCGGGCAACCGGACGGAGGGCTCTTCCGTGTGACAGGTGTGAAGGCACCTTCTGCACCGGGAGTGGAATGACAACAGCGGGGGACACCGCCCCGAACTTCGAGGAGTTCGTGACGGCGCGCGGACCCAGACTCCTCAGGGTGGCCTGGCTCCTGACGGGCGACGCACACCTCGCGGAGGACCTGCTGCAGACAGTGCTGGCGAAGGTTTGGTCCAAATGGCGCAAGATCGGTTTGGAGAACCCGGAAGCATATGTGCGTAAGGCCCTGGTCAACACCCATATGTCGTGGTGGCGGCGGCGCTGGCGGGGCGAGATCCCGCACGAACACGAACGGATGCCCGAGGGGACGGGTGCCGGCGATCCGTTCGACGCCGTGGACCTGGAACAGTCACTCGCCCTGGTCGTCCGGCGGCTGCCGCCCCGGCAGCGGGCGGTAGTGGTTCTGCGGTACTTCGAGGAGCTGAGCGTGCAGGAGACCGCCCAACTGCTGGGCTGTCACTCCGGCACCGTGAAGAGCCAGGCGGCCAAGGCGCTTCAGACGCTCCGAGCGGAGCTGGAAACCGAGCCCGGGGTGTGGAAGGGGATCGACAGTCGTGACCGCCGAGCCGTATGAGGAGCAGTGGGACGAGACGGAGCGGGCGGTCCGGAGCCTCCTAAAGACGGTGGTGCCGGCGCCTGGCGCACCGCCCGACCGGATGGCCGGCATCAGGCGGAAGGCGCGGCGCCGCCGTCGGCGCACCGCGACGACGGTCGGGGCCGCGGTGACTGCCGTCTCGGCCCTCGCCTTCGTGCTGCCCGGGCTGCGTGCCCACGACCTCGCGAGCCGGGAGAGGTCTGCGGCCTCAAAGCCGACCGCACTCGTACGCGGTCCCGCCGCATCGGCGCGCCTGCTCGGGCCGCAGAAGGGGGTGACGGTCACGGTGCCGCAAGGGTGGTACGCGCTCTCCGTAGACGACGCGCGCGGGGGACCCGTGGCCTTCATCGCGTCCCAGCCGCTGTCCCGGCCGGCCCGCGGTGCGTGCGTGAGCGGCCCGCATCAGGCGGTGCGCACTTGTCGGCCGCTCTCCCGGCTTGCCAGGGGAGGCGCGCTCATCGTTCTCCGGCACGCCGGCAAGAGCGACGTGGCAAGCGGCATGGCCTCGTCACCGGTGAGCCCTTCGGTGGACGGCTGTGAAAGCGTGGCGTCGAAGGGCGAGTCGTTTCTCTGGAAAGTCGGGGCCGCCCCCGTCGTACTGGAGGTCTCCGACTGCCAGGACGCTTCAGTCACAACGCAGATGAGCCGTGCCGCCTCGAAGGTCCTGAACAGCATCACCCCGGCCGACGGAACCTGACCCGCGCCGCTGCGGGCGTGCCGAGTGCTCCACGCGCCAGGCTCTTCCGGAGAACCGTCACCGGGCCGTCGAGGCCGGCCAGCTTCTCGCGGATGACGCGGGCGTCGTCGTACATGCCGGCGGTGTTGTCCGGGTCGGCCGACGCGCTCGGCAGGTCGACGGTCTCCACCTGCCAGCCGAGCGCGGTGAGTTCGGGAGCCAGTAGCTCCCAGCACCAGGAGCCGTGCCATGCACCGTGGACGAGCAGGATGACGGGTTCGTTGCGCGTTGCGCTGATCATGCGGGCAGGACTTCCTCGAAGAGAACCATGGGTTCGGCGGTGGGCACACGAAAGGCAGATGTCTCGCTCGTCCCGCCCGTCAGCCTGGGTAGTGTGCTGTGTGACGGCCATGCTCGGCCGTCCGCCGGACATGCGTGTGCGTTCCGCGCCGCGACCGGCCCAGTAGTCCGGGAAGGAGGTCGCGTGGATCCGTTGGAGGACGTTCTCGCGCTGTTGGACACCCGCGGTCACCTCTCCGCAGGCCTGGTGGCGGGCGGCGACTGGGCCGTGGACTTCCCGCCGCCTCCCGGCGTGAAGTTCAACGCCGTCCGGCGCGGGAGGTGTCTGCTGGAGGTCGACGGTGTGCCCGAGCCCGTCGCGCTGGCGGAGGGCGACTGCTTCCTCCTGACCCGGCAACGCGGCTTCACACTCCGCGGCGCCCCGGGTGTCCCCGCGGTTCCGGCAGGCCCCCTCTTCGCGAAGGCCGCCGCCGGAGTGGCCCACGCGGGCGACGGCGACGAGGTGCACCTACTGGCCGGCCGCTTCTCCTTCGGTGCGCGCCCAGAAACTCCTGCTCGACGGGCTTCCACCGGTCATCCACCTGCCGGCCGGCACGAGCCGGGCACAGACGGTGCGTTGGGTGCTCGATGCGATCGACGAGGAACTGCGCAACCGGCGGATGGGAGCCACCCTGGTCACGGAGCACCTCGCGATCGTCATGCTCGTGCATGTGCTGCGCTCCCATCTGGCGAGCGAGTCCGCCACCGAACCCGGCTGGCTCGCGGGCCTGGCCGACCCCGCGGTCGCCGCGGCGCTGGCCTGCGTACACCGTGACCCAGCACATCCGTGGACGGTCGCCGAACTGGCCCGGGCGGGATCAGTCTCCCGCACCGTGCTCGCCACGCGGTTCAAGAAGGCGGTCGGCCAGGGGCCGCACGAGTACCTCACTGCATGGCGGATCGAACTTGCGGCCAAGCAACTGCGCAGGGGTGAGAGGACCGTCTCCTCCATCGCACACGCCGTCGGCTACGGCTCGGACAGCGCTTTGAGTACCGCGTTCAAACGTGTCATGAGGCCTCGCCCCGGGACTACCGGGAGCACCCGGATTCCGCGGAGAGACGCGAATGCAGTGACATGTCTCTCTTGTGATACGTTCCGTGATCGGCCGGTCCTGGCGAACTGCGTGTGCCCGCCCGCAGAGGTGTGAAGACGGCACAGGCTTACGGAAGGACCGTCTCTCTCCTCGTTCTACCGAAGACGTCCAGCGTCGGGCAGCGACCGCCGGTCCGTCATGCGCGGACGCCCGTCGGTGGTCAGTCGGGCTGCCGTCTTCGCCTCACGGCACGCATACAGAGAAGAAGGGCCCACGGATGTCCGCCACGCAGGTGCCGGTCAAGGAAGGCACCCGTCTCTTCGAGGAACTGCTCGCCGTCCACGCCGTCATGACCCGGGGGGCGGAGCTTGTCGCCGGCTCCTTCACCCGGCTGGCGGGTGGTGCGGCCGTAGATACGAAGGCCCTGGTGACGACCGCGCAATGGCTTGTCGACCTCGTGCGCCATCACCACCGAAGTGGGGACGAACTGCTCTGGCCGGTGCTGCGGGCGCGGTTTCCCCTGGCGCTTCGCCGTCTGGACCGGCTGACAGAGGAGGACGACGCGGTCGCCGAAGGACTCGACGACCTGGAGGGCGTCATCGCACGGATCCGCGACGAACGCACGGTCGGCGGATCGGCGGCGTGGGGGTACGCGATGAAGGAGGGGACGCTCACCTCTCACCGGATCCGGGACGGACTGCACAAGCAGCTCGCCGTCGAGGAACCGTTGCTGCGAGGACTGCTCGCCAAGGTCCCGGACGAGGACATACCGAGCCTGCGCAGGGCGGTGAACGACATCCTGCCGCGCAGCCGGCCGCACCTGGTCTTCGGATTCCTGGAGCACCCCCGGCCCGTCCCCGCCCGGGAACGTGTGCACGCCTACTTTCCGCAGCACGTGTGCTGGGCCCGGGGGCTGCTCACGAACAGGTTCCGCAAGGCTCTCAGGGAGCTTGCCGCCGACTGAGTCCCGCGTCCGCCGGGACCTGCGCCGCCCAGGTGAGGGGTCGTCAGCGCGCGGTCACGGCGGGCGCGGTCTTCTTGCGGGCCCGGTAGGCGGCGGCCTTGATCTTGTTGCCGCAGGACTCCATGCCGCACCACTGGCGCCGCATGCCCCGGGAGTGGTCGATGTAGACCCGCGTGCACTCGGGGTTGCCGCACTCCTTCATCAGGGGGACGTCCGGGCCGCTGAGCAGTTCGACGGCCTGTCGGGCGACGGTCGCGAGGGCCTGCGCGGGGGTCGCCTCGGTGAGTCGTCCGGTCGGGGTGAGCTGCGGCGTCGCGGGCGTCTTCCGCGCCGCGGCGTTGACGGCCTCGAGGGCCTTGGGGTCGAAGTCCTCACCGAGCCGACGGCCGGTGACGAGTCGGTAGATGGCCTCGCGCACGGCGGTGGCCTCCCGGACGTCGTCCTCGTCGCCGGGCGTGATCGTGTCCACCAGCCCGGACTCCAGGTACCAAGCATTCAGCCGCTCCGGCGTCACGAACATCTCGAACCGGGTCGAGCGTCGGGCCCGGAGCGTGGCCGCGAAGTCGAGGGCTGGATGACCGCATACGAATACATGGTTAAGATTCACATCACCATCTTGACAGGTGACTCCGATCGAACGCAAGGCTCGTCACCACTCCAGGCGGTGCCCTGCGCCGCGGCGCGATCGAGATCGTACGGCACCGGGTGCGGTCCGCGCAGGTCAGGACGGTGAAGGAACCGCATCGAGGTGGTGGACCGGGAGCGGCTCAGAGCCGCGATCGCGCCGGTGCCGCCTCCTCCCGTCGGCCGCGGCCTGGTTCCAGCCGTAGTTCGCGGCCCTGCCACCGCCGACGCAGCCAGCGGTCGTGGCTCGCCACTACGATCGCGCCGGGACCCGGACCCAACGCGGCCTCCAACTCGTCGCACAGGGCGGGGGAGAGGTGGTTGGTGGGCTCGTCGAGCAGGAGCAGCTGGGGCGGCCGGGCCACCAGCAGCGCCAGCGCCAGGCGCCGACGCTGTCCCACGGACAGCTGTCCGACCGGCTTGTCGAGGTCCGCCTCGTGCATCAGACCGAGGGAGCCCAGCGGCACCTTCTCGGCCCGCGCCGCTCCCAGCGACAGCTCGTAGGTGTCCCGGACCGTGCGGTCGGGCCGGTCGAAGACGGTGTCCTGGGTGAGCAGCCCCACCGTGAGCCTGCGGCGCTTGTGCACCTCGCCCTCGGCCGGGAGGCGTCCGGCGAGTACGGAGAGCAGCGTCGACTTGCCCGCCCCGTTGCCGCCGGTGACCAGCAGCCGGTCGGTCGGCGACACCTCCAGACCGTCCAGCGCGAGCCGCCCCGGCACTCGTACGCCGTGCAGCGACACCAGTGGCTGCGGGCGCTCCTCGCTCCGCGCGGCGAGTTCCCCGCCCGCGAACCGCAGCGGCCGGGGCGGCTCGGCGACCTGGGCGCGCTCCAGCTCCTCCAGCCGCCGGGTGGCGTTGCGCACCCGGCGGGAGATCTGGTTCTGCACCCGGCCGGCCCGGTGGCCGTAGCCCATCTTCTCGTTGTCGGTACGGCCCCGATCTGGCGCGACCCGGTGCGCGGTCACGCCCGCCGACTGCCGCAGCTCCGCCAGTTCCTGCTGTTCCTCGGCGTAGTGCCGTTCCCACCGCTCCCGTTCGGCGCGCTTCTGCGCCAGGTAGGCGGTGTAGTTGCCGCCGTAGCGGACCGGACCGTCCACCGCCGGGTCGAGGTCGATCAGATCGGTGCATACGGCGTCGAGGAACGCCCGGTCGTGGCTGGCGATCACCACGGTCCCGGGCAGGCCGCGGATTTGCTCCTCCAGGAAGGCGGCGGCGCCGTCGTCCAGGTGGTTCGTCGGCTCGTCCAGCAGCAGCGCCGACGGCCGCCGTACGAGCAGTGCGGCCAGGGCCAGCCGACCGCGCTGCCCGCCGGAGAGCGAACTGAGCGTGCGGTCGTGCCCGAACGCGCCGAGGCCCAGGCCGTCCAGCACCAGGGCGGCGCGACGGTCGGCGTCCCAGGACTCCCGGTCCTGGGCCTGCTCCAGACGTCTGCCGTAGGCGCCGAGAAGCTCCTGGTGGCCGGGGTCGTCCTCGGAGACGAGGGCCAGCTGCTCGCCGAGCCGGTCCAGTTCGGCGAGGTCCTCGCGGGCCTCGCGCAGCGCCTCGTCCAGCACCGCGGCGATGGTCGAGCTGGCGTCGAATTGCATCTCCTGATGGAGGAAGCCGAGGTCGGCGGGGCGGGTGACGCGTCCCGCGTCGGGTTCGTCAACACCGGCGAGCACCCGCAGCAGGGTGGACTTGCCGACGCCGTTCTCCCCGATCAGGCCGATGCGGTGGCCGGGGGAGGCGGTCAGGGAGATGCCGTCGAGGACGCGTCGGCCGCCCAGGTTGCGGACGAGGTCGTGAGCGAGCAGAGCGGGCTGAGGCACGGGAAACCGTCCAGCGTGATCGGTGGTCGGCCCGCCGGGCACAGGGCCTCGGACGCGGGCCACGTCACACGTCGGCGGCTCACACCGCAGGAGCTCCCGTCTCCTTGAGCGTGCCGTCGGCCAGCCGCAGCCAACGGCTGATCCCGATCTCGGCGAGGAACCGCTCGTCGTGGCTGACCACCATGAAGGCGCCCTGGTAGGAGTTGAGTGCGCTCTCCAGTTGGCCCGCGCTGACCAGGTCGAGGTTGTTGGTCGGTTCGTCGAGAAGCAGCAGATGGGGAGCCGGTTCGGCGCACAGTACGCAGGCCAGGGTGGCGCGCAGCCGCTCGCCGCCGGAGAGCACCCCGACCGGCAGGTGCGCCCGCGCGCCCCGGAAGAGGAAGCGGGCGAGCAGGTTCATCCGCTCCGCCTGGGACCGCTCCGGGGCGAACGCGGCGAAGTTCTCCGCCACCGTGCGGTCCAGGTCCAGCAGGTCCAAGCGCTGTGAGAGGTAGGCGATCCGGCCGTCGTTGCGCTTGATCTCCCCGCTGTCCGGGGCGAGTTCACCCATGATCAGACGCATCAGGGTGGTCTTTCCGGCACCGTTGGGCCCGACCAGCGCGATGCGCTCGGGGCCCCGGATGCTCAACTCGACGCCGCCCGGGGCGAACACGTCCTTGTCCCCGAGGCGGACCTGCATGCCCTCGCCGAGAAAGAGGTTGCGCCCGGCGGGCACCTGGGTGTCGGGCAGCTCCAGGGTGAGCCGCTGCTCGTCGCGCAGCGCGCGTCCGGCCTCGTCGAGGCGGGCCTTGGCCTCGCTGACCCGGGAGGCGTGCATCGTGCCGGACTTGCCCGCGGCCTCCTGCGCGCCGCGCTTCATGTTACCGGCGAAGATCCTGGGCAGGCCGGCGTTCTTGAGGTTCTTGGCGGCGTTGCTCGCTCGGCGCTCGGCGCGCTCGCGGGCCTGCTGCATCTCCCGCTTCTCGCGCTTGAGTTCCTGCTCGGCGTTGCGGACGTTCTTCTCGGCGACCTCCTGCTCGGCGCGCACGGCCTCCTCGTACTCGGTGAAGTTGCCGCCGTACAGGCGCAGTTCGTCACTGCCGAGCTCGGCGATGAGCTCCATGCGGTCGAGCAGTGCGCGGTCGTGGCTGACCAGTAGCAGACAGCCGGAGAAGTCGGAGAGCACGTCGTAGAGCTTGTGCCGAGCCTCCAGATCGAGGTTGTTGGTGGGCTCGTCGAGCAGCAGGACGTCGGGGCGCCTGAGCAACTGGGCGGCGAGACCGAGGGAGACGACCTGGCCGCCGCTGAGCGTGCTCAGGCTGCGGTCCAGGGTGAGGTCGGTCAGGCCCAGGCGGTCGAGCTGGGCGCGGGTGCGCTCCTCGATGTCCCAGTCATCGCCGATGGTGGTGAAGTGCTCCTCGCCTACGTCGCCGGACTCCACGGCGTCGATGGCGCGGATCACCGCGGCGACGCCCAGCACCTCGGCGACCGTGAGATTTCCGGTCAGGGGGAGGCTCTGCGGGAGGTAACCGAGGGTGCCGCTAACGGACACCGAGCCGGTGGCGGGCTTCAGCTCGCCGGCGATCAGTTTGAGCAGGGTGCTCTTGCCGGAGCCGTTGGGCGCGACCAGCCCCGTGCGGCCGGGGGCCACGTTGAAGGACAGGTTGTGGAAGACCGGGGTGTCGTCGGGCCAGGAGAAGGAAAGGTTTGAGCAGACGATGGAAGCGTCGGACATGGAGAGATGACCTCGAGCGACTTGAGGGCAGGGAAGAGACCTCTGCCCTGGGCAGACGTGGGAAAAGGGGTACGACGAGACAGGCCACGTCAGCGGCGCTTCTGAGCGCCGGCCGGTGGCCGTCGGGTCCGGGTCTCACCCGGAGATGTCGTCTTCACCCGCCACGTCTGCGACTCCTCGATAGATGGTCGATGCCTTCCTGAGTGTAGCAGCTGTGCGTTCCCTGTCCGACCCCGTCCGTACGGGGCCGGGCGGCCAACGAAGTCTCTACATGTGTGCCCATCGGGACATGTCTCGCGCGGGCACACGCCACTGCCCTATTCGTCGTGTTGTTGACAGCCGGAGGCCGACCGTGCCACTATCGTCACCGGTTTAACAGGTGATGATGTCGCGTTGGACTCGACAGTGTTCACACGTGTGGGCTCGCCCGACCGGCGCCGCCCCGTGCGGCCGCACGGCACCGGGATCGTCGCCACTTCGAAGGAGCACACTGACCATGGCAGGAAAGCCGAAGCGGGAGGCCGCGGAGGGCGCGCCGGTGGGGCGGCGGGCGATGCTGGGCATGCTCGGCGCGGGCGCCGCGGGGCTCGCCGCCGCACCGTATCTCCAGCGCGGCTGGGAGGGGTTCCTCGGCGCGGCCTCCCAGTTCGACGCCACCGGCGTGACCGGACTGCTGCCCAACCCGGGCGGCTTTCGCTACTACAGCGTCGTCGGCTCGGTGCCGCACAAGGACGAGACGAACTACGAGCTCCGGGTCACCGGACTCGTGGAGCGGTCCAGGAGCTACACCCTCGACGAACTGCGTGCGATGCCGCAGACCCGGGTCGTCCACGATGTCGTGTGCACCGACGGATGGCGCGTTGAGAAGACGCCCTTCGACGGTGTGAAGCTGGCGGACATTCTCGACGACGCCGGGGTGCGTTCCCCGGGCGCGGCGGTCCGCTTCACCTGCTTCGACGGCGCCTACAGCGAGAGCCTCACCCTGGAACAGGCCCGCCGCTCCGACGTCCTGGTGGCGCTGAACATGCAGGACAAACCCATCCCCCACGAGCACGGCGGCCCCGTCCGCCTCTACGTGGCCCCCATGTACTTCTACAAGTCGGCCAAGTGGCTGTCAGGTATCTCAGTCACCGACAGGGTCGTCCCCGGCTACTGGGAGGAGCGCGGTTATGCGGTCGATGGCTGGCTCGACGACGCCGACCGGCACGGTGACGCGGCCTGAAGCGGCCGACAGGGTTCGTCGCTTCACCACCGCCGAACGCTGGGTCCACCGGACCACCGGCCTGCTGATGCTGGTGTGCCTGGTCACCGCCGCCTGTCTGTACCTCGGGCCGCTGGCGCAGCTCGTCGGACGGCGTCACCTGATGGTCACGCTCCATGAGTGGTCCGGTATCTCCCTGCCGCTGCCCTTCCTGCTGGGGCTCCTGTCTCCCGCCTTCCGCGCGGACCTGCGCAGGATCAACCGCCTCGCGGTGTACGACCGGCAGTGGCTGCGCGCCGTCCGCAAGCGCCGCAACTGGCCCGAGGCGCGTCCGGCCGGCAAGTTCAACGCGGGCCAGAAGCTCTACGCGGGCTGGATCGCCGGCGCCGTGCTGGTGATGATGTTCACCGGCCTGCTGATGTGGTTCATGGGGCTGCTGCCCTTCATCTCCCGCACCAGTGCGATCTTCGTCCACGACATCCTGGCCTGGGCGATCACCTTCGTCGTGCTCGGTCATATGCGCAAGGCCTTCGAGGACCCGGAGGCGAGGCTCGGGATGCGTACCGGATACGTCAGCCGGTCCTGGGCCGAGATGCACCACTCGCGGTGGCTGAGAGAGGAACGCACGGGTACCGTGTCCGAGAATGCGGACAAGGTGTGACGTGTCTCTCGAAAGCGGGCAGGTCTGGCCGGAAGGGCTCATGGACGACCGCAAAGCGCCGGACGCGGAGGACCCCCCGGCCGGACGGCCGGGGGCATGAGTGCGCCGGGGTGGCCGGACGGCCGGGGGCACGAGTGCGCCGGGGTGCCCGGCGGCGAGCTGACGGCGGTGCTGTGCCGCGCCGTGCACCAGACCGCCCATCGCCTGCAGGCAGCGGCGGCAGCCGTGTATCTGCTGACTCCCGACGGCGGCGAACTGCGCGCCGCCATGATCGGCGGCGGCCCGCCGTCCGTCTTCACGCTTCCCGGCCGGATGTCCCTCGACTCCCCGTACGCCTCCGTGCGCGCCCTGGCCTCAGGAGGTCCGGCGTTCCTGGCGGACCCCGATCCTCTCGCCGACCCGCAGCAGGGTGCCCTGGCCTACGCCTAGACCGTCGCCTCGGTCCCGCTGCAGGGGGAAGGCCGCCGCTTCGGCTCCCTCACCGTGCTGCGCACCGAGGACCGCGGCGGATACGGCGAGGCGGACTGTCGGCGGCTCGCCCGCATCGGCGACCGGCTCGTCGCCCTGCTGTCCGGCCCCCAGGACCGCGGTGTCGCGGTCGTGCCCGGGACTCTCCCCGTGCTGATCCCGGTCTTCGGCACCGAACCGCAGGCCGAGCAGGCCGACCCGGTCGTCCGGGGCGTCCCGGGGGTGCCCGGCTCCACGGGGATGACCCTGCTGTACGCCCTCCAGCGGCTGACGCGGGACTCGGAGACCGATCCGCCCGTGCCCACCGCGCATTTACTCACCGACGAGGGCAGCGCGCGGGCCGAGCACGGCCGCGGGCTGTGCCTGGTCGACGCGCTGGCGCACACCTGGAACACCTCTCCGAGCGGCTGGGGCAAGACCATCTGGCTGGAGATGGACATCCCGCAGGCCCACGTTCCCCGGGGGAGCAGCGCAGCGCGGAGGGGGCGGACAGTCAACTGACGGATGTGGGGTGAGCGGTGCGCGGGCAGAGTGGGACCGGGTCGGGGCGCCGGGGCCGACCTGTACACAGGAATTCCCCACTCCCCTTTCGTCACCGGCGTCCCGGCCTTCTGCCAGGTGGCGGTCACCCTCACCCACCCGGGCGACAACGACCATGCGAAGGTGCAGACTTGGCTGCCCCTGGCCGAGTGGAACGGCCGCTTCCAGGCCATCGGCGGCAGCGCCTACAGCGCCGGAGACAACGGCGTCGGCCTGGGCACCGCGGTCAAGAACGGCTACGCGGCGACCACCACCGACGCCGGCATCGGTGACGTCCTCGACACCAGCTGGGTGCTGAGCGGCAAGGGCCAGGTCAACACAGCCGTCCGTCCTCCTCGTCACGTACGGCGACCAGGGCGGACAGCAGGTCGTCCCCGGAGGCGCGCCGCTTGGCCGCGACCAGGTCCACCTCGCCCGCAGGCGGCAGCGCGTCGATGAGGTCGTGGGCGATCTGCTCGATGCGCGGCGCCAGTTCGGCCGTACGGTGCGGGGTGAAGGCCGCCGAGGCCAGCCAGCACAGCCGCGTGTGCTCGGGCGGGTCGGCCTCCATCATCTGCGCGCCGAGCCCGACCGAGGGCTCGTGCAGGACGTAGCCGGCGGCGGCCAGGGCCTCGGCGGCGGCGTGGCGTCCTTGAGCAGGGCCGGATGGATCAGCGCCTCCCGGGCCAGGTCGTAACCGACGACCACCCAGCCCTTTAGACCGAGGTGGAACTCGGCCGGGTGGAGGGGCCCGAGCTTTCGCAGGCGGCATCGATGACCACCCGGCCATCCTGGTACGGGCACTCCTCATGGGGGCTCATGGCGCATCTCTTCCATTTTCGCGCAAGCAGGTCGTCGTCATGACAAGGAGCTGGATTCCGTGGAAGTGCAAAAGGCGGACCCGCCTACGGGCACGCCGGAGGGGCACGCGCGGTGCGCGTGCCCCTCCGGCGTGTCAGTACGCCTGGAGAACTCAGTTGTCGCTGTTGAAGATGGTCAGCACGCGCAGCACCTCCAGGTAGATCCACACCAGCGTCATGGTGAGCCCGAAGGCGGCGAGCCACGCCTCCTCGCGCGGGGCGCCGTAGGCGACGGCGTCCTCGACCTGCTTGAAGTCCAGGGCGAGGAAGGCCGCACCGAGCAGGATGCCGACGACACCGAAGGCGATGCCGAGGCCGCCGCTGTGGAAGCCGAGACCGTTGCCCGCGCCGAAGAGGGAGAAGAGAGCGTCGGCGACCAGCAGCAGCAGGAAGCCGGTCGCGGCGGCGGCGACGAACCCGGCGAACCTCTGGTTCACCCGGATCCAGCGCATCCGGTACGCGATGAGCACACCCGCAGAGACCGCGAAGGTGCCGAGCACCGCCTGCACGACCACGCCGGGCGAGAGATACGTCGAGACCGTGCTGGAGAGCACGCCGAGGAACACACCCTCGAACGCCGCGTAGCCGAGGATCAGCGCCGGGGACGGCGCCTGCTTGAAGGCCTGGATTATCGACAGGACGAAGGCGACGAGGGCCGCGCCCACGGCGAGGCCGTAGGACATGCCGAGGTTCGCCTCGTCGACCGGCAGCAGCAGCCAGGAGAGCACCGCCGTCAGCGCCGCGGTGCCGAGCGTCATGCCGGTGCGGACGAGGACGTCGTCCATCGTGATGGTGTCCCGGCTGGCGCGCGGGGACGCGTCGGCGCCGGGGGCGTACGGGTTGGCCAGGTAGTCGTCCGTCGGCCGACGGCCGACCGAGGCGCCCACCGGCTGCCGGGTGTGGGCATCGGTCCGGCCCGTGTCGGCGACACCCCAGCGGGAAAAGATCGGGTTGCTGGTCCTCACGTCATTCCTCCTCGTCCGCCGCACACTCGCGGCCTGCGGCAAAGCCGTTGTCATCGGGTGCCCGAGGCGGCATACGTGTGGCGTTGGCCCCGCACCGGGCCGACAACTGCAACCCTGCGCGTCACCACTCTGACAGGTGACGAATTGAGAAGCAAGTCATCCGCAGGGCGGACCCCGTGGCCGTCACTCGGAGTGCGTTCCCGGGCCGTCGAGCAGCTCCATCAAGAAGTCGTCCCAGTCCAGACCGTCCATCTCCGCTTCGGAGGAGGTGATCCGGTAGGTGGCGTCGAGCCACTCCGCGAGCTCCCCGGTCGGCACCTCGAACAGGGCCTCCACCTCCTGCGATTCGAGCAGCAGCCAAGACGAGGGCCGTTCGCTGGGCAGAGTCGGCCACATCCGTACGTCGCCGGAACCGCTCATCGCCGACAGCCCCAGATGGAGCAGTCCGCGGCCGATGTGCCAGATGAGGCTCGGTCCCCGCTCTGCCAGGAACTCGACCGTGATCACAGCCGGCATGTCCGGGTCGAAGCTGAACTTCGCCCGCATGGGCAGCCGGGTGAACTCGTCGAGCATCTGGTCGAGCTCCAGGAACAGCGAAGGCACAAGCTCGGGCGCTGAACGCGCCTGCAAGGGTGACTGATCACGATGCATGACAGGAGTTCCCCTCCGTGGGACGAAGTCTGCATCCACCACTCTTCGCCGGGCGGGGAGCCGACGCATCGGTCAGTTGACGGTCAAGGGCGAGGCGGCATTCCGGGCAGTTGACGGAACACCCTTGCCGATGCGTGACGCCAGGGGCACCCGCACCGCCATGAAGGCAGTGCAGGGGTGTCTTTTGAGGCCCATCGGGGGAGTGACGTAAGTCAATTGTCTGCCGGTACGGGTCGCGACCAGCGACGGGCCACGGGCGGCGCCACCTGGCCGGCCCACAACATCCTCAAGGGCTGGGCGGCCGACGACGATCTCCGTTCGCCCGCCGGGTGCGATCGCCCCGTACCGCACCCGCTGATCGTGATGGGCGACGCCGCCTCGCTGCGGAGCAGGCACTCGGCAGACACGGCGAACCCCCGCCCGTGGTTCGGAGGGAAGGAAGGGCGACCACGGACGGGGGCGTCCAGCCAGCGCGCCGAGGCGCTCCGGCCATCAGGTCACGGGCGCCAGGTTGGGGCCCGTGGTGCCCAGCTGCTCGGTGGCCACCACCTGCGGCACCGGCCAGGTCACGCCCTTCGGCGGCCAGCTCTGCCCGGTCGCCTTCAGGAAGTCCGCCGGCGGCTCATACAGCGGCGGCTGGTTGCCGTCCGGGATCATCGAGGCCCACTGGATGCCCTTGGTGCGGCCCTGGAACTCCTGCTTCATCGCGTCCAGTCGGTCCGGCTGCTCGATCAGGTCGATCGCGCCCGCCGCCAGGTAGCGGGCGGCGGACAGCAGCGCCTGGTGGCCGATGTTCGTGGCCGCCGTCGCGGTGGCACCCCAGTTGTGGTTCGGAATGCCGGGCGGGTAGGCCGCGGACAGCAGTACCGCGGTCGGGGCCTGCCAGCTGATGTCGGCGGTGTCGGTCGCCAGGCCGCCGGTGTAGGCCGCCGCCGGGGGAGCGAGCGGGGTCAGGCCGGTCGGCATGCCCACCTCGGGCTTGCCCAGCGCCTTCTGCACCGCCTTCGCCAGGCTGTGGTCGGCGTCGGTGAACTTCGGGGCGCCGATCTGCTGCATGTTGTCGTTCAGCAGCTCCGCGCCGGCCTTGTTCGCCAGCAGGTTCCACGTCGCGGAGTGGAATCTGCGCACCAGACGGGTCTGGCTGGCCTGCGCGGCCGCCTTCCCGCACTCCACGATCTTGTCGTACAGCACCTGGGCGCGCGCCGGGCTGCCCTCGCGGACGAAGAACCAGATGGAGCACATGTCCGGGGTCACGTTCGGGGCGCCGCCGCCGTTGATGATCGCGTAGTGGAAGCGACCGGACGGGGCGACATTCTTCTCCCGCAGGTACTCCGACATCGTCGCCATCAGCAGGGCGCCGTCCAGACCGCTCTTGTTGCCGAGCGGGGTGCCGCCGTGCCCGGAGGCGCCGAGGAAGGTGAAGGTCGCCGATATCAGCGCGCTGGTGGTGTTCCAGAACGGCACCGTGATGTTGAAGGGGTGCCAGTCCAGGAACGCGTCGAGGCCGTCGTAGACGCCCTCCTTGACCGCGTACGCCTTGCCGACGAGCTGCTCCTCGCCTGCGCTGCCGAACAGCTTGACCGTGGCCTTCAGCCCGTTCGCCTTGATCGCCCGCGCGACCGCGATGGCGGCGGCGGTGCCGCCCGCGCCGAGGGCGTTGTGGGCGTCGCCATGACCGGCGCCGTAAGTGGGGCCGTAGGCGTCGTAGTTGTAGACCAGCGGATCGTGGCTGCCTACGCCCTTCTTCTGCGACAGGCCGGGCAGCGCGTCGTACTCGGCGTTGAAGCCTATGACGGGGCCCTCGGTGCCGTAGGTGGCGACGAACGCGGTCGGGAAACCGGCCGAGCCCCACGTCACGGTGAAGCCGTTGTCCTGCAGCACCTTGGCGTGCGCGAGGGAGGACTTCCACTCGCGCAGCGACAACTCCGCGTGCTGCCACACGTCGTCGCTGAGCTTGGTGATCGCGTTCTCGTTGGCCGCGATCCAGTCGAGCGCCGTCTGCTTGGCCGCGGTGTTCTTGGCCAGCCCCTTGGGGGCGCGGTACGTGGCGGGAGAGACTCCGGTCCGCTCGTCGTACCCGAGAGTCGCCGCCAGCACCGGGTCGGCCTGGAGGATGGACGCCGTAGTCGCGGTGGCGCCCAGTCCGAACATCTTCAGCAGGCGTCTGCGGCCAGGGTGGAAGTCGTTCACGTCAGTCTCGTCCTCGGAGTGTGAGGTAAGAGCCGGACGACCGGCTCCGGGACATGTGTTCCTGTCATGCCGTCAAGGATCATATGTGTCTTCTGCAAGCACATCATGCTCACAAATGAAAATTGACTGGCGATCATGTGTGGCCAGTTCGAGCCGGCCATGTGAAACGGATGCTTCGCGGAGAGCCTTTCGTCGGATCGCCCTTCAGATGAACCCCGCGCGGTCCGGCTCCGTTGTTCTGTACGGAAGCCCGCCGCTCGGTCGAGGAGCGACGGCTGCCAGCGGCCGTCCTGAACCCCCCCGTCGGGACGGCCGCTTCCTCTTGTGCGGTCACCTGCCCCGTCCGAGGCGACCGTAGATCGTGATGAGTACCGCTGATGTGACCGTCTGAGAGCAGGCGACTCACTCAGCTTCGGCTCCCTCGTGATCCAGGGCCAGGGCCCGGTGACGGTTCACAGTCGAGCAGGCGGCGCTGATTTCAGCGCACGACGGTGCCGCGCGGACACATCACTTCGTCATGCGGACGGGGGCATCCGGTGTGTCCCGGACGGGGAGCGGACGACGGTCCGGGTGGAGGGCCGCCGCCCGGAGGGCCGACCGTCGCGTTCATGAGGCATCTGGTTCGGCCGTCCCAAACACATATCAACATGTTCATGGCAGGCTGGGAATCGAGGGGCGAATCGCGGTGTTCGTGACATGTGGGCGGCGGAAGGATCTCGTGCGCCCTCGCTCCATCCTTTTCTCCCTCCCAGAGAGGCCCATGCGCTCATGACCCCCGTGACCGGAACACTCGTCGACATTCCCACCGCGGACGGCACCGCCGACGCCTACCTCGTCCACCCGGACGATGGCCGAGCGCACCCGGGTGTGCTTCTGTACCAGGACGCGTTCGGGGTGCGTCCGCATCTGAGGGCGATGGCCGACCGGCTGTCGGCCACCGGATACACGGTGCTCGTCCCGAACGTCTTCTACCGGCAGGGGCGCATCCCGGTCGTGGAGCTGCCCGAGTTCATCGACATCGAGGCCCGCCCGGACATCGTCGGGAAGGTCGTCCCGCTGATGGAGGCGCTCACCCCCGAGCTGACGGAGCGCGACGCCGGCGCCTACCTGAGGTGGTTTGCGAACTCGCCGCTGGCCACGGACGGGCCTGTGGGTATCACCGGGTACTGCATGGGGGCCCGGCTCGCCCTCTACACGGCCGGCACCCACCCGGACCGGGTCGCCGCGGCGGCCGGCTTCCACGGCGGCTGGCTGGCGAGCGAGGCGCCCGACAGCCCGCACCTGCTCGCCGACCGGATCACCGCAGAGCTCTACTTCGCGCACGCCGACGAGGACGACTCGATGCCCGAGGAGCAGATCCGCCGCCTTGAGCAGGCGCTCACCGATGCGGGCGTCAAGCACCGCTGCGAGGTCTACAAGGGCGCGCACCACGGCTATACCCAGTCCGACACAGCCGCATACAGCCCCGCGGCGGCCGAGCGGCACTGGACCGAGCTGCTGGCCTTCTTCGGCCGCACCCTCTGAGGCAGGGCGCCGGGCGGAAAGGGACGGTGGGTGTCGGGCAATTGCGGTCTTGATGGTCCACTCTCTGCGAGAGCTTCTTCGACCGCCGGCCCGGGCCGGCGAATCCGTCCGGCGTGAGCGTCCGACCGGACGTCGGGCCGGTTCCGACATCCGTACGGCCGCTGCGCGGTCTCTTGATCACGATGGTCGCGGTCGACGTGGCGGACACCGTCCGCGCGGCGTCCGCTGGTCGGCGCGACCATCGAAGGCGCGGACTACGACGGCACGGTGGAGCAGGTGCGCCTGGTGATGACGGCCGTGGAGGCCGTCCCTGACCGAGGCGCCGCGCCGTGCGCGGGCCGGCAGCCAGTTCCTGGAATCCGCCGTCACGGGGGCGCCGAGGGCACTGGACCGAGTCCCTCGGCTCTTCGGTCAGATAACGGGGACGCGGTCCCTTCGGTCCCTGGAACTATCACTGCGTATAGGTCATTTATCGCATTCTCCGCGCTCCGACTGGCAGTCAAACAACTGATCCGCGCAGGACGGGCTCCTTCGAGAATGGTGACCTCAGCGACAAACCGGAAAGGAACCGGACACCCATGACGGTCATCAACAGCCCACTGTCGGACAAAGAGCGCGAGATAGCGGGGAGTGCACTGCAGGCGACCCTGGTGGACCTGCTCGATCTGTCCCTGGTGGCCAAGCAGGCGCACTGGAACCTGTACGGGCCGCGCTTCCGCTCCATCCATCTGCAACTCGACGAAGTGGTCACCACCGCGCGCGACTACGCGGACACGGTGGCCGAACGCGCCGCCGCGCTGGGCGTCAGCCCGGACGGGCGGGCCGGCACCGTCGCCGCCACCAGCGGCGTGCCTGGGTTCCCGGCCGGCTGGACGAAGGACGCCGACGCAGTCGAGGCTCTGGTGGCAACGTTCTCCGCCGTCATCGGGCGGGTGCGGGCGCGTATCGAGGAGACCGGTCCGGTGGACGCCGTGACGCAGGACCTGCTGATCGGCCTGACGGCCGATCTGGAGAAGCAGAGCTGGATGTTCCAGGCCGAGAACGCCGAGGGCAGGGACTGAGGCAGGCGGGGACGGTTCCGTACGAGGAGCCGCCTCCCTCGGCCGGAACGCCCGGAAGCGAGACGCTCTCACCTCCGGCGGCGTGCCCGCAGGGCGGCTGCCTTGACACGGTTGCCGCCGGTCCGCATCGCACACCATTCGGGCCGGCGGCCTGTAGGAGCGGTAGAGGTAGACCTGAGTGCAGTCGGGATGTCCGCACTCGCGCAGTAGTTCCGCCTCGTCCCCGGTGATGATCTCGACCGCCTCACGCGCGAGATCGGTGAGGGCCTGGGAAGCTCTGCCGAAGCGGCGGGTACCGTCGGGACCCAGGCGCATCGCCACCGGTGCCCCGGCGGCCTGCCGGTTCACCGGGGCGACGGCCCCGGTGGGCAGAGGCCGGCCGCGGTGAGCCGGGCCCCGAGCAACGCGTAGATCGCCTTCCGCAGATCGACCGCCGCGCGCAGGTCCGCCGGTCCGGACCCCGGCTTCTGATCGAGCCGCCCGGAGTCGAGGAACCATGAGTCGAGCAGTCCTGGGGTGCAGATCCGCTCGATCGTCGGCCACCCTGCGAGAAGAACGCCTGTCCGAACAGACGCGTCGAAACGTGAACCCGATAGTGCTTCCCACTCGTTGCATGGGAGGGAAGCACCTGCCGTCGAACACGCGCCGACGTCAGGTGTGGGAAGACCAGCTCCGTTCACGTGGTGGTGACCAGCCGACACTTCCCAGGTCGGCGGTTCGGCAAGCCCGGTTCGGCCGTCGGTCCGCTCCCACCGGCGGTCCTGTCTCAAAGCCCCCCGTATGAGGCAGGGCCGCCTCCGGACCAGTGCCCGGGCCCTCGTCGGCCTGGTCGGCCAGGCATTAAAGAGGATGCGTCCTGATGCCCCACCCCTATGTCCTGTTCTCCGCTGACGTCTCCCTCGACGGTCACGGAAACGCGGCGGTGCGACGGCGCGTCGGCGGCCTCGCACCCGCCCGGGAGGAAAGAGCGTTCATGCCCGCGACACCGACGCCCTGCTGGGCGGGAACGGGCTGATCGGCCACAGGACGAGGTCCAGCTCGGCCGTGACGGACACGGCTGGCTGGTCCTGGGCGTCACTCCCGCCGCCGGTGACGGATCCGTTCGCGGCCGCTGTCCGCTCAGCTCTGCGGCACCTGGACTGGCAGGGACGCGGCGTCGTCGCCGATCTTCGTGATTCGCCGTCGGTCAGGTCGCGTGCGTCGAGCCAGACGAGGCCGACGACGGCACGGATGGACGCGGACGCCGTCGTCACCGCGCGGATCCCGCTCGTGGCTGGCGCTGGGCCACGATGAAGTCCAGACCCGCCTCGCGCGCCCCGGCCGCGACCCCGCTCCCGAAGCGGTCACGGACGCCTTGGCCAGGTCGCTGGCCGACCGGCCAGTGCTGTGCGACCTGCTCAGCGCACTGGGGTCCGAACTGGAGCGGAACATCTCCGCCGAGGCTGCTCGCGAGTTCAAGCTTGCCCACGTCCGGCTGCTGGGTGAACTCGCCGCCCTGCTGCGGCGGCACATCACCGTGCTGACCCCGTCCGCGGCCCGCGAGCTGGTCTCCCTGACCATCGTGTACACGGCCGGTCTCTGGCCGTTCGCCCATCCCTCGGGCGCCGTCGCCGAGGCCCAGCGCGACCCCGAACTCGCCGACACGAAGGTCGACTTTGCCGACCGGCTCGGCCGCACCCTGCACATTGCCGTCACCGGTCTGCTGAGCCTTCGGTGACTCCTGCGGCCGGTCCGGCCGGGATGGTCAGCCGACGAGCCGGGTCACTCCGCCGTTCACATGGAGGTTCTGGCCGCTGACCCACCGTGCGTCCGGACCGGCCAGAAACGCGACCACGTCGGCGACGTCGGCCGGTTCGCCCAGCCTGCCGAACGGCGACAACTGCGCCGCCTGCCGCAGGGTCTCCTCGGTGTTCACGGCGCGCAGCAGATCGCTGTCGGTGAAACCCGGCGAGACCGTGTTGGCGGTGATGCCGCGCGCGCCGAGCTCACGCGCCGCGACGGCCGTGAACTGCTCGACGGCCCCCTTGCTGCCCACGTACACGGAGGCGCCCGGGACCGCCATCCGCGTATTGATCGTGGACACGGTGACGATCCGGCCGCCGTCGCGCATGTGCTGGGCCGCGTCACGCAGAGCCAGGAACACGGCCTTGGTGTTGACGGCCATGACCCGGTCGTAGTCCTCCTCGGTGGTCATCAGGAGCGAGGCGGGAACCGAGCACCCGGCGTTGTTCACCAGGATGTCGAACCCGCCCAGCCACTTCCGCGCCCGCGCCAGGAAATCCCGTACGGCGCCAGGGTCCGCCAGATCGGCCGGGAACGCCTTCGCCGCGCCGCCGTTCGCCGCCGCCGAGCGCTCCACCTCATCGGCGTGTTCGGCGCCGGTGAGATAGGAGAAGGCGACCCGTGCCCCGTCGGCGACGAGACGCTCGACCACCGACCGGCCGATCCCGCGGGACCCGCCGGTCACGATGGCACCCTTGCCGGTCAGTACAGGCATCCGGCCTCAGCCCTGGTCCTGCGGCAGACCAAGGGTCCGGGCGATCTCGTGGACCCGCTCCGACCACTTGGCGGGTGCCAGGGTGGCCGGGTCGAGCCGCACCACGGTGCGGGTGCCGTGCGCGTACGTCGTCTTCCCGTCGGCCGAGCACACCCGGTAGCCCGCGGTGGCGGACGTTCTGCCCAGGCGCTCCATCCACAGGTGCACGGCGTGCTCGCCCAGATCCGTCAGCGGGACGTCGAAGACGATGTCGAACGACTTGATGACCTGGAAGCCGTCGCCTTGAAGACCCTGGTCGCCGCCCACTCCCCGGCCCATCCACAAGGTGTTCCAGGCCCGGTCGACCAGGACCGCGTAGCGGCTGTTGTGCAGCATCCGCATCGGGTCCAGGTCGTCGAAGTAGACGGACACGGGAATCAGGACGCCGATGTCGGTCCCCGGCAGGTCGGAGGTGGGGGTGATGGGGGTCATCGTGCTTCTCCTTGGGCCGTGCGTGAGTCTCCCGGACGGGCGAACAGCTGCCGCGGATGCCGCGTCTTTGAACACACACGCAAACACGTGTTTCGGAGGATAGCAGGAAGTGTGAACTGGACCGGAATACGTCCCGGCGGCTTCGCGTAGGAACCCCGCTCCGGTGAACCGGTGATCCGCACGGCTCATACCGCCGATTCATGCGCCCTTCGGTGAGGGTGAAGTACAGGCTGTGCCCGCCGCGTTCGCGCTGCGAGTCGATGAAGTGCAGGTGGTAGCCGGCGACGGACAGGTGCTGTTCATGGTCGGGGCGAAGAAGCCGGCGAGTGTGCCGCACACGTCGGGAAAGGTCTTCTGCGTCTGGCCGGTTGTCGCTTCGGCCAGCGGCGGGCGTTGCTGCCGGTTCACGGTCCGGGTGCGCATCCCGGTGAAGCGTCCCTCGATGCGCGAGGCGTGCAGCAGGTTGGGGCCTCGTCAGTAGGTCGCTGACGGCTTCTTCGGTCACCGTCCGGGTCAGGGGTCTGTTCGGTACCGTCGGTCGTCCGAGCGGGAAGCGGGGCGCCGCGGCGAAGGGGATCAGTTCCACGCCGGTGGCCCGCTGGGCCGTGCCGTCGGCGCGCAGGCGGTGGCAGCTCCCCGCCGAAGACCAGCATCTCGCCGTCGAGTCCGTCGAACGAACGTCGGGCGCGCTGCGCCTCCCTCCCCCAATTACCCCTTCCCGCAGTCTGCTTGAGGGAAGGGAAAGAGATCGTCAGGCTCGGTCCTGCTCACGCAGTGCGTCCCGCAGCGCCACCCTGGAGGCGATGCCCAGCTTCGGATAGATCTGGTAGAGGTGCGCGCCGACCGTGCGGTGCGAGATGAACAGGCGCTCGGCGATCTGTTTGTTCGTCAGACCGGTCGCCGCGAGCTCCGCGATCTCGCGTTCCTGCGGGGTGAGGACCGCACCGGCCCGGCCGCCCGAGTGCGGCACGACCCGCCCGGCCGCCCGCAGCTCCTTGCGCGCGCGTTCCGCCCAAGCCGAGGATTCCAGCTGCTGGAAGGTCTTCAACGCGGCCGTCAGCGGAGCCTTGGAGCCAGACAGTGCACGGGAGCGGCGTAGCCACTCGCCGTGGGCCAGGCGCACCCGTGCCAGTTCGAACGGCCACCGCTCCGCGTCCGGTGTGGCCAGCGCCTTCGCGAACAGGCGGGCCGCCTCGGCGTCGTCGTCCGCGACGAGGGCCTCGGCGCAGCCGGCCAGCAGGGCGAGCCGGGGCGAGAGTCCGGCGACGTTCGTCCCGCGCAGCGCGCGCACATGCGCGGCGGCCTCCGCGCGCCGGTCGGTGCGTACCGCGGCCTCCACCAGTTCGAAGAAAACCCACGCCGCGTGCGCGACGTACGGCGTGAAGGTGCCCGCGGGGCTGATGGAGTTCACGCGGCCGAACGCCGCGTCGAAGTCGCCGTCGGCGATGTCCGCCAGGGCGTGCACGTGCTGCGCGCAGTCGACGGCCTCGCGGATGCCGCGCGGCGAGGCCCAGTTGACCATCGCCTCGGCGAGCGCGTGCGCGGTCTCGGTGTCGCCCCGGGAGGCGGTCACCAGCCCCTTGGTGTACTGGAAGAACCAGGTGCACACGGCATACCCGGACTTCTCGCAGAGCGTCAGCCCCTCTTCCGACAGGTCCAGGACCTCGGTCCACTTGCCCCTGTGGTAGTCGTCCAGGCACAGGTGCAGCAGCGCGCCGATGTGCCGGCGCACCGGGCCGCCCTCGCGCCCCTGCCGGACCAGCCGCCAGGCCGCCTCGCGCACCGCCGCCAGCCGGTCCGGGTAGAGCGCGGCGGTCCCCACCCGGACGACCCGGGCGGGGTCGGTCTCCTTCAGCGCGCCGTCGATGATCTCGTCCAGCTCGCGCAGCGTCGCCGCGTCGGCGTGGGCCGGGTCACCCCACGTCCGGGCGGCGACCAGCAGCAGCGGCGGGGGAGCGGGACGCAGCCGGGCGACCGCCGCGTAGTAGGGCGCCCACAGTTCTTCGCGGGCACCGTAGTTGCACAGCAGCAGCAGGAAGTGCAGTGCGTCGATGAGGGCGGGGTCCTCGGCGTCGTAGCCGTGGTCGCCCTCCTCGATGGCGCCTACCAGCAGGCGGTGGGCGGTGGCCAGGTCTCCGTCGCTGTTCAGCACAAGCTGCACCGCGGCGTTCGCGGAGTTCAGGGACGCACCGTGCGCGGGGTCCGCCCGCCAGGCATCCTCCAGCAGTTCCGACGCGCTGCGCAGCGCGCCGATCGCCTCGGCGCCCACATAGGCGGCCTCCGAGAGCCGGCGCGCGCGGTCGGTGCCCCGCGGGCTGAGGTCGGCCGCCCGGGTGAGCGCCGCGATCGCGGCCACGGCGTCCCCGCGGTCCAAGATGCGCCGGGCCGTCCGCTCCAGCAGCAGGGCCACCTCCTCGTCGGGCTGGAGGGTGGCCTCCCCAAGGTGCCAGGCGCGCTGTTCCGGCTTGTCGGCGAGAACCAGTGCCAGCGCGCGGTGCGCCTCGCGGCGGCTGCTGCTGGTGGCCGCCGCGACCACGGCGGACATGATCAGCGGGTGCCGGAACACCAGTCGGCGGGGGGACTCCTCCACCCGTACGAGCCCGTCCCGCTCCGCGGGGTCGAGGTCCCGCAGGTCCGCCTCGCCGTGCATCTCCCGCGCGGCCGTCGAGAGCACACCGAGGTCACCGGTGCCGTCGAGGGTGGCGAGCAGCAGCAGAGCGCGGGTGGCGGCGGGCAGGGAACGGACCCGGGAGACGAAGAGGGACTGCAGGCGTTCGCCCAGCGGCAGGACCGTCGGCAGGACCTCCCGGGCCCGGCGCTGGTCCGCGCGCAGCGCGTCGGGCAGTTCGAGCAGCGCCAGCGGGTTGCCCTGCGCGGTGTTCAGCAGGCGCCGCCGGACCGGATGCGCCAGGTCGGGGAAGCGCAGGTCGACGAGGCGGGCGGCGGAGTCCGCGTCCAGGGCGGGTAGCTCGTATGCCGGCAGACCACTGCCGTCGAAGAAGCTGCCCACACCGGTGCGGGAGGCCGCGAGGAACCGGATGCGGTCGCCGGACAGCCTCCGGGCGAGGAAGCCGAAGACGGCGGCGCTGGCTCGGTCGACCCAGGGCAGGTCGTCCACGATCAGCAGGAGGGGGCTGTCCTCGGCCGCCGACCGCAGCAGGGCCAGCGTGGCGTTGCAGATGACCAGGCGTTCCGGAGGGGACCCGGCGCCGAAGCCGAGGGCGACGCTCAGGGCTTCCCTGCTGGGGGCGGCGAGCCGGTCGAGCGCGCTGTGCAGCGGCAACAGGATCTGGTTCAGCGCCGAATAGCTGATGTCCGCCTCGAACTCGACGCCGGCCGCGCGCAGCACCCGGGTCCCGTCCTGCCCGGCGGCCGCGGCCACGGCGTCCAGCATTGCGGACTTGCCGACACCCGGGTCCCCGGACAGCAGCAGCGCACCGCCGCAGCGCTGCTCGAACACCCCGAGGATATGGTCCAGGTCGTGCTCGCGCCCCACCAGCCGGGCGGCGGCGCCCGCACGCAGCGAATCAGCGAACACCACGGGCCACCACCCTTTCCGGGCCCGGTCCGGCTGGTGCCGAGGGGCCTGCCCCGGGCGGCACGGCAGCGGATGCCGCGGTTCCGTGGAGTGCGCCGAACGGCACCGGGGCGGATCCGCACGGCGGCGTACCTGTGGTGCGCTTCCTCCCGAAACGTGCCATCTGCATCCCTCCAACGGTGTTCAGCCATTGTAGGAGCGCGCAGGTCAGAGCCGGGTACCCTTCCCACGGCGTCATCGTGTGATCGCGGAGGGCGACAGGTCGGCGTGCCACCGCACGCCTTGCGGCCGCACGCCTCGCTTGGGGTGACGGCCGCACGTTCGTCGGCGCAAGCATCACCGTGCACGCCGAACTCGGCCCCCAGCCACTGGTCTTGTCCTCCGCGGTGAAGACCGCCTCCGCGACGGCGACCGCGGCGAACCTGTGCCAGGACGGTACGCTCGACCCGGCGAAGACGGCGGGGAAGATCGTGGTGTGCGACCGAGGGGTCAACTCCCGGGTGAGCAAGTCCGCCGAGGTGACCCGGGCCGGGGGTGTCGGCATGGTCCTGGTGAACCTCGGTGACCTGGAAACGGACGGCGACATCCACCAGGTGCCGACCGTGCACCTGAACGCGACGGCGGCCTCGACGGTCCGCACCTACGCGGCGACGCCGGGAGCCACCGCTTCGCTGGAGCCGGGGGGTTCCACCGGGACGCCATACCCGCAGATCGCCCCGTTCTCCTCCAGGGGGCCCTCGGACAGCAACAAGGGCGCGCTGATCAAGCCGGACCTCGCCGCACCGGGTGTGGCCGTGCTCGCCGCGGTCGCACCGGCCAGCAACCTGGGACACGACTTCGACTTCATGTCGGGTACGTCGATGGCCGCACCGCAGGTCTCCGGTCTGGCGGCCCTCTACTTCGCAGTGCATCCCAAGTGGTCCCCAGTGGCGGTGAAGTCCGCCCTGATGACCACCGCCGTGGACACCAAGACCTCGTCGGGCGGTACCAACACCGATGTGTACGCGCAGGGTTCCGGTGAGGTCGACCCCGCCGCGATGCTCAACCCCGGTCTGGTGTACGACTCCTCGAACCGCGACTGGCTCGCCTACGAGGAGGGCCTGGGCATCGACACCGGGACCGGCGTTGCGCCCATAGCCCCGAGCGATCTGAACTACCCGTCCCTCTCGGTCGATCAGTTGCTCGGCTCGCGGACGCTCACCCGCACGCTGACCGCGGCGAGGCAGGGCGTGTACCGGGCCGCGGTCGACCTGCCCGGATTCCGGGCCGAAGTGAAACCCTCGACCCTCCGGTTCGCCCATGCCGGCCAGACGGCGAAGGTCAGCATCACGCTGACCCGCACCACCGCGCCGTCCGACGTCCCCGTCACTGGATCCCTGACCTGGTTCGGCAGCGGGCATGTGTCGGTACGCAGTCCGATCGTGGTGACGCCGCAGGGCCAGCTGGCCCCCGAGCGGGTCGAGGGCAAGGGGAGCGAGGGTAGTGTCTCGTACTCCGTGACCCCCGGGACCGAGAAGCTGACGCTCACCGCACACGCTCCGGTGGCGGGCACTCCAGTGCGCAGTGAGGTGTCCCCTGAAGCAGGCGAGGCCCGGGAATACACCTTTACGGTGCCCGAGGGAAGCAAGGCAGGTGAGGTCTTCGCCACCACGGACACCGAGGACTCGGGTGTCGGACTGTATGTCATGACGGACACCACCGACGGGGAGAGCGGGACGCTTCTGGGCCAGGATCCTGTCTCAGGGCATCAGAAGCATGTCTCCCTGCAGAACCTCAAGCCGGGCCGGTACCTCATCATCGTCCTGGCCGGGCTCTACCGTCCCGGAACGACGTCCACGCCGTTCACCCTCCAGGCCAACCTGGTAGGCCCTGACACACCCACAACCGGCACTCTCAGCGTGTCGCCGGCCAATCCCGCGACGAAACCGCTCGAACCGATCCCGGTGACCGGTCGCTGGTCCGGTGTGACGAAAACCCCGGCCACCGGGTACGTGGAGTACCCGGACGGCACCGGCACCCTGGTCAGCATCGTCGGCTGACCGGTCTCCGGCGGGCCGCCCGGCGCGGCCCGCCGGATCCGTCGGTCCTCAGGACGTGGACCACTTCTGGTTGTCGTCGCCGGAGCAGGACCACAGCTGAAGCCGGGTGCCGTTCGCCGTGCCCATGTCCCGTACGTCGGCGCACTTGTCGGCGAGGGAATTGACCAGGTCGTGGCGGGCGTTCAGCACGAACCGCTGGGCCGGACTGCCGTTGCAGGAACCGAGTTCGAGATCCGTGCCGTCGTCGGTCGAGCCGCCCGCGAGCTGTACGCACATGCCGAGCATGCGCATGGTCCCGCCGGTGAACGTCCAGTGCTGCGAGGCGGATCGCCCGCAGTCCCAGATCATCAGTTTCGCGCTCGGCGCGGCCTGGCCGCCCACGACGTCGATGCAGCGCTGCGAGTCATGGCTGAAGACGCTCACACCGGGCACCGAGGCCGAGGCGCTCGCTTTGGTCTCGGCCCTGCCCTCCGCTGGGGCGGTCGCCTGGGTGCCCGGGGACGCGGAGGCCTTGTGCGATGCTTCGCCGGTGGGTGAAGCGGAAGTGGTGGGCGAAGCGGAAGTGGTGGGCTTCCCGGAGCCGTCGGGCTTCTTGCCGGCGTCGGCACCGGATGCATTCGCCGAAGGCCCAGACACATCGCCGAGCCCGTTGATGAGGTCCGTGCCGTCGCCGCGGGAGCCGACGGAGACCGACGCCCCGTTGCCCTTGTCGTTGCTGCCGCCGCTGACCAGCCACAGGGTCAGCACGAACCCGCCCACCGCCAGCAGCCCCACGACGCCCACGACGCCCAGAGCACCTCGGGATGCCTGGCGCTGGGACTTGTCGCCCTTGGTCCGGGCGGCAGGTGTGAGCGGTACGACGAGTTCCCGGGCGGGACTTTTGTCTGTGTCCCTGCGACGAGCGAAGTTGTCGACGGGTCCGTCCCCGGCGGGGCCGTCCACCGGACTCTCGAACTCCGCACCACCACGGACGGCGGCGTTCCTTCGCACGCCGAGCGAGGAGATCTGGGAGAGCCGGGGCACGGAAGCGCCTCTCCCGGCAGTACCGGGCGTACGGTCACTGCTCTTCGGCGTGACCCGTTCCGTCTCGCCGGGTGCGGTGTCCTCCTGGGCGGGTTCGAAACCAGGCCTGACCGGCTTCGCGGTGCCCGGGACCCTCTTGGGGAGGTCCCCCGCGGACCGGGGCGTGTGAGGAGGCGTCATGGGTTCCTTTCCAGCAGAGCCGGGGTGTGGGCGGCGTGGGTGCGGGGGTGTCCGGTCAGTCTCCCGAGTGGTCCGGTCCTGTCACACATTCAGTGGGTGTGCCGCCCTTCCGGTTCACCCCACGAAGTGTGACATGTGACTGTTACCGGTCTGCGTGCGTCGGTTCAGACCGGCGCTTCGGACGGGCCGTCGAGAGCGGAGTTTATCCGCCCGTGCTGGTGGTGGCCGCCAGCCGGGGAGGGGAGATGTGGAGGACGTGTGCGCACGTGCGCCGCCCGGCCTGGGGGGTCGGGCGGCGCTTCGGTGCCGGATGCTCGCCGTTGGAGTCAGGCCCAGCAGCCGTTGACGGTGGCGGCCAGGCCGTCCATCGCGTCCTTGATGTCGCCCGGGGCGGCCGTGGAGTTGTTCTCGATGAAGGAGAACACCCGCCACTCACCGTCCGCGGTCTGGGTCAGACCGCTCAGCGCGACGGCACCGGTGAGGGTGCCGGTCTTCGCCTGCACCTTGCCCACCGCACACTGGGAGTTGGCGTCGTCGAAGCGGCCCCACTCCGGGCCGAGGGTGGAGCCCGCCTCACCGGCGACCGGCAGGCCGTCCAGGATGGGGGCCAGGGTGTGCGCGTACTGCGGCTCGGTCAGGAGCTCCAGGATCTGCGCGAGGGTGGCGGCCGGGATGCGGTCGCTGCGGGACAGGCCGCTGCCGTCGTGGATCTCGAAGTTGTCGAGGGACACGCCGTAGCGGTGGCTGAGCACGTGCCGCACGACCTCGGTGCCGCCCTCGAAGGTGGCGGGGCGTCCCGCCTTCAGGGCGGTCATCCGCAGCAGTGTCGCTTCCTCCTGACATGGAGTTGTTCTGAGGGACGTCGGGTTCGGTTCCCGTGTGTATGTGACGTACACAGCGGGTGCACACCAGGGCCTGCGGGAGGCCGGAGTAGACGCCCGAACCGGGACAGCGCGAAGAATCCCCGGTGAACCTTTTGCGGATTTGTCCCGTCGTCCTGCGTGACGGGCATTCTCCGCCCGCACGAGCCCCGAGCGAGGCTCGGTGCACAACAGTGCGAGGACATACGATGGACACCTACCAGCAGGCCCGACCGACCGGTGAAGCGGACGAACTGGTCGTCATGAACGCGGAGTTCAAGGCGGACGCCCACCGGCAGTACGCCCGGCTGCGGGCCAAGGGCCCCCTTCACCCGGCGCAGTTCTTCCCCGGCATCACCGGCTGGGTGGTGGTCGACTACGACCTCGCCCGCGAGGCACTGACCCATCCGGCGCTGCTGAAGGACCCGGAGCCGGCTGCGGCGATGCTCGAGGCGGTGGGCTTCCTCGGCCACAAGCGCGGTACCGGGTTCGGCGGCCAGATGCTGGAGGCGGACCCGCCCGAGCACACCCGGCTGCGCAGGCTGGTGTCGGGCGCCTTCTCCCCGAAGCGGTCCGCCGAGATGGAACCGCGCATCACCGAGATCGCCGTCCAACTCCTCGACGCAATGCCGCCATCCGGCGAACTGGACCTGGTGGATGCCTTCACCGCGCCGCTGCCGGTCGCGGTCATCGCCGAACTCCTCGGCATCCCCGAGGCACACCGCCAGGACTTCCGCCGCTGGACGACCCTGGCCTTTCAGGTGAGCCACCCCGAGTACGCCTCGGCGGTGGCCAGCATGCACGCTTTCCTGCGCGAACTGGTCGCGGACAAGCGACTCAGTCCCGGTGACGACCTGATGTCCGCCCTCGTGGCCGCCCGTGACGAGGACGACGGGCGCCTGTCCGAGGAGGAACTGGCCGGCACGGCTGCCCTGCTCGTCATCGCCGGCCACGAGACCACCGTCAACCTCCTCGGCAACTCCGTACTGGCGCTGCTCCAGCACCCCGACCAGCTGCGGCTGCTGCGCGAAGACCCCGCTCTGCTGCCCGACGCGATCGAGGAGTTCCTGCGCTACGACACGTCCGTCGAGCGCACGACGAACCGCTACGCAGCCGAGGACCTGGAGCTTGCCGGGGTGAAGATCCCCCGAGGCAGCATCGTCGCCGTGGCCCTGGCCTCCGCGAGCCGCGACGCCCCGCTGCCCGGGGGCGGCGACCCGGACACACTCGACATCACCCGCTCAGCCGCCCGCCACCTCTCCTTCGGGCACGGCATCCACCACTGTTTGGGTGCCCCCCTGGCCCGCCTGGAGGCCCGCGTCGCTCTCGACACCCTTCTCACGCGCGTTCCGCACATGGAACTGGCGGTGCCCGCCGAATTCCTGGAATGGTTTCCATCGGGGATGGTGCGCGGAGTTTTGTCGCTGCCGGTGCGGTACCGCCGCACATGAGACCGCGCGTCGCGGAGGCACATGTTTCAAGGCCGCCGAGTCTGCTGAAGCCCTTCCTCGACCTGTGACATCTGCGTTCCGTGTGGTGATACGACTCCTACGTGTCGTCAAACCTCAACTAGTCTGTCACCGGGGTAGGCCGAGGGGTCACCAGGCAATCGAGTGGGGTGTCGGCAGGGGCCGGTCACGAGTCAGGTTTCCGCCGCACGATTGCCGACGTGTTCACACGGTCCACCACCCGGCGACCAGGACTCCCGGCATGGTGGTCGCTGCCCGTGCAAGGCACACCCGGTCCGCGGTCTCGGGGTGTCCGTCTGAGGAGGAACCACGCGTGTCTCGCCAGGTACTCACCGTCGGCCCGGACAGCGCCGACGGCTTGTCAACGATCGGGGAAGCGCTGGCCAGGGCACGCAGCGGTGCTGTCGTCAGTGTTCTTCCTGGTACCTACCCGGAGAATCTGACGATCACCACGCCGGTCACCATCGTCGCCGCGCAGGCGCGGGGCACCGTGGAGATAGCCCCGCGTCGGGGCATCGCCCTGACGCTGAAGGCAGATGCCGTCATGCTCACCGACCTGGTGCTGCGCGGCCGTGACGAGGAGCTTCCTGTCGTCGACGCGCCCCGTGGGCAGGTCGCGATGGACGGCTGCGAGATCGCGGCCGCCTCGTGGGCGGCGTTGCTTGCCCGCAACAGCGGTTCGCTGGCTCTGCGCGATTGCCGAGTGACCAACGGCACCGGCGCCGGAGTCGTGGTCACCTCACCCGCGGACAGTTCGGTGGAATCCTCCACGCTCGAACACCTCGGCACCACCGGCGTCGTGATCGGTGAGCAGGGACGTGTGACCGTGCGGGGCTGCACGATCCGCGATGCCCGAGGCAACGGCGTCCTCGCCAACGGTGAGGGCCAGGGCTCGGTCGAGGACTGCGACATCTCCTCCACCGACAAGCCGGCGGTGGCCCTGGAGGGCCGGAGCACGACCAGTGTGCTGCGCACGGTCGTGCATGACACGACCACGGGTCTGCACATCACCAGCGAGTCACGCATTCTCCTCGAGGACGTACGGGTGACGAACACCTCCGGCGTCGGCATCGCGGTGGGCGCGGGCAGCGACCCCCTGCTGCGCCGCTGCCGGGTGGCCCGGACGAAGGAGCATGGAGTCCTTGTCACCGACCGCTCACGGGGCACGTTCGAGGACTGCTGGGTGGACTCCTGCGAGGCGCCCGCGGTCCGGGTGACCGGATCGTCCTCGCCGGTCTTCGTCGGACTGACGGTACGAGACTGTGCCAGTGCCGGACTCCGGCTCGAGGAGGAGTCCGCGGCTGAGCTGGACCGGCTGGAGGTCGTGGATGCGAAGGGCGTCGGCATCTCCATCCGCAGCGGCGCCAATCCGCTGGTCCGCAGGGCGCGGGTTACCTCCGCCGCGGGACACGGCGTGGAAGTGACCAAGGACGGCCGGGGCCGTCTGGAGGACTGCCAGATCCAGCGGCCGGGTGGCGCCGGTGTGCGGGTGGAGGACGACGGGAACGTCTACGTCGGCGGGGGAGCGGTGGAAGCTCCGGAAGGCGTGGGGCTCTCCGTCGGCAGCGACGGCGTCATGACCGTACGGGACTGCGTGGTCACCAAGGCGACGCAGCATGGTGTCCTGGTCGAGAACGGCGGAGAGCTCACCGCGACCCGCGTCACCTCCCGCGAGAGCACGGAACATGGGGTGCTGATCGCCGACGGGGGCCGGGCGTCCCTGAACTCCTGTGAGGCGAGCGGCAGCGGCAAGGACGGTGTGCGGATCGAGTCCGACTCCCCGGTCTCCGTGGTCAACTGCGTGGCGCGGGACAACACAGGCGGCGGTCTCATCCAGGCCAAGGCGGGCGACCGCGTCGCCGTGGAGGGGCTGAACAGCACCGGCAACGGCAAGCGGGACGCCTGGGGAGTCGGCGACGCCGAGGGCACCGACCCGGCCGCGTCCCCCGGTACCCGGGAGCAGGGCGGCGGCAACTCGGGCGACGACACCTCACTGGCCGCACTCGACGCGCTGATCGGTCTCGAGAACGTCAAGCAGCAGGTCCGGACGCTGGTCAACCTCACCCAGCTCGCCCAGCGGCGGGCCAGGCTCGGCATGCCGGCACCGCCGATGAGCCGGCACCTGGTCTTCGCGGGCCCTCCGGGCACCGGCAAGACCACCGTGGCACGCCTGTACGGAAACATCCTCGCGGGGCTCGGCACGCTCCGTTCGGGACACCTGGTCGAGGTCTCCCGGGCGGACCTGGTCGCCCAGATCGTCGGCGGTACCGCGATCAAGACCACCGAGGCCTTCAACCGCGCGCTCGGCGGCGTTCTCTTCATCGACGAGGCGTACACCTTGCTCTCCGACGGGCAGGGCTCCGGTGCCAACTTCGGCCGTGAGGCCGTCGACACCTTGCTGAAGCTGATGGAGGACCACCGCGACGACGTGGTCGTGGTCGCCGCCGGCTACTCGTCCCAGATGGACGACTTCCTGGCGTCCAACCCCGGCCTCGCCTCGCGTTTCTCGCGGACGATCGAGTTCGAGAACTACGCTGTGCCCGAATTGGTGGCGATCGTCGAGAAGATGTGCCTGTCCCACCAGTACCGGCTGGACGGCTCGACGCACCAGGCGCTCGCCGTGCGTTTCGAGCAGATGCCCAAGGACGCCACGTTCGGCAACGGCCGTGAAGCACGCCGGGTCTTCGAGGAGATGGTCGACCGCCAGGCGACCCGCCTGGCCAACCATCCCGACATCTCCGAGAGCGACCTGCAACTGCTGCTCCCCGAGGACGTGGGCGCTGCCGCGGCGGCCGCGGTCGCCGGCGAAGCCGCCTCGGACGAGACCAACCCGCTCGCCAGGCTCGGCGATCTGGTGGGCCTGGCAGCCGTCAAGCGCGACGTCACCGACCTGGTCAACCTGCTCTCCACGGCACGGCAGCGGGAAGCCGCCGGGCTGCCTGTGCCGCGCATCAGCCACCACCTCATCTTCACCGGCCCGCCCGGCACCGGCAAAACCACCGTGGCCCGTCTGTACGGCGAACTCCTCGCCTCGCTCGGCGTACTGCCCCGCGGCCAGCTCGTCGAGGTCTCCCGCGCCGATCTCGTCGGCCGTTACATCGGACATACCGCGCAGTTGACCCGCGAGGTCTTTGAACGGGCCATCGGCGGCGTGCTGTTTATCGACGAGGCGTACACCCTGACCCCGGCGGGCGCCTCGGCCTCCGACTTCGGTCGTGAGGCGGTGGACACGCTGCTGAAGCTGATGGAGGACCACCGTGACGAGGTCGTCGTGATCGTCGCCGGATACACCGAGGAGATCGAGGGCTTCCTGGTCTCCAACCCCGGGCTGTCCTCGCGCTTCTCCCGTCGCGTCGAGTTCGCCGACTACTCGTCCGACGAACTGGTTACGATCGTGCGGGCACACGCGACGACAGCGGGTTACGAGTGCGGGCCCGGCACCGGGCAGGTGCTCCGGGAGTACTTCGACTCGCTGCCGCGTGACCGTTCCTTCGGCAACGCGCGTCTCGCACGCCAGGTCCTGGAGGGCATGATGACCCGCCAGGCCGGACGGCTCAGCCGGATGTCCGCACCCGGTTTCGAGGATCTCAGGCTGCTGCTGCCGCAGGACGCACCGAAGCAACGGGAGGGACAGACCGTATGACGCGCGGGTCACGACAAGCCGCCCGGCGCGGCACGCGAGACAGGCGTCGCACGGTTCTCCTGCCGCTGTCGCTGGCGGCGACAGCCGTGCTCGCCGTACCGTCGCCTGCCGTCGCCGATGGGAAGTCGACTGTCAAACTGCCGGTCGTGACTGCTCAGTTGGCCGACGGAGCCGCCTGCCCGAAGCAGTCCACGAGCACCGCGGCGACCATGCCGTGGGAGCACCAGAGCCTGGAACTGACCCGGGCCGCGAGGATCTCCCAGGGTGCGGGTGTGAAGGTCGGTGTGGTGGACACGGGTGTCGCCACCGGAGCGGCCACCCTGGCGGGGCGGGTCCACGCCGTGGGTTCCGCCGGTGAGGACTGCGTCGGCCACGGGACCTTCGTGGCCGGACTGATCGCTGCGGCGCAGGCGAAGGGTGTGGCCTTCCACGGGGTCGCACCGAGGGCCACCATCATCGCGGCCCGCGGCACCACCGAGCGCGGCGTGCCGTCGGCGGCCGGTGTGGCGGCGGGGATCCGCGGCGCGGTGGATGCCGGCGCCCGCGTCGTCGAGGTGTCGGCGGCGTTCGACACCAGGTCGGCCCAGCTGGACGCCGCGGTGGCCTACGCGGCGAAGCACGACGCCCTTGTCGTGGCCGCCGCGGTACCCGACCCACCGAGTGGTACCGCCGGCACCTCCACACCGGGGCCGCGGGACTACTGGCCCGCCGCGGCGCGCGGCGTGCTGAGCGTGCTGGACGTGGACGTCCAGGGCGCTCACCCGGACACCATGCTGCTGCCGGTCCATGCCGACCTGGCCGCTCCGGGCGACGGCGTAGTCGGTATCGGGCCGCGGGGGAGCGGACACTTCGTCGGCTCCGGCGCCTCGTTCGCCGCTGCATACACCGCGGGAGCGGCTGCCCTCGTACGGTCGGTCTTCCCGGATCTCTCCGCGGCCGAGGTGGCCCGGCGCCTGACGTCCACCGCTTACCCCGACGACGTACCGCGGCTGGACATCTATGCCGCGGTCGCCTCGGTGATGAACGGCACGAAGGCGGTTCGCGCCGGAGCCGGAGCGGACGACGGCGCCGTACGGCTTCCGGACCGCACGCAGGGGGAACGCGCCACGCGGACCGCGTTGCTGGTCTGCGCCGTCGGCGCGGGAGTCGTGCTCCTCGTCGGCTGGGCGGCGGTGGCCGTCCCGCGCGGCCGCGCCCGTGGATGGAACCCGCCGCGGCGCTGACGCCGAGCAGGAGCCGTCCGGTTCGTCGTGAACGGTAGTGGGGTCCGGGCGGCAACCGCCCGGACCCGCACTGTTGAACGAGACGCTAGTTCGCTGCCGCTTGCGGAGGCATGGCCACCATCGCCGTCTGCAGCAGTGTTGCCCTGTTCCGGGCGATGTATCGCGCTCTGCCCGGTGGTAGGTTGCGGGGCTTGATGTTGCCGAAGACGTAGCCCTCGGCCGGCGGGCAGGACATCAGGATGCCCGGTGTGTTGACCTCTCCCAGACGACGCAGAAGCAGGTCGCTGGAGCCGCGGCCGGCGCCGGTGGCGGAGCGGGCGACCACGATGTGCAGGCCGACCTCGTGTCCGAGCGCCAGGAACTCGAAGAGCGGCGCGAAGGGGTGATCGAAGGCGTTGCTGCCGCCCAGCATGTCGTAGTCGTCGACCAGGACGAACAACCGAGGACCGCTCCACCAGTCCGCCTGCCTCATGCGGGAGGGGCTGATGTCCGGTCCCGGCAGACGTGTCTTGAGCGCCCGCTGCGAACCGTTCATCAGTTCCTGGAGCGCCGACAGGGAGACCGCATGACCCAGGCGGTATTCCTCGGGTATGGCCTCCACCAGTTCCCGCCGGTAGTCGACGACGAGAATACGTGCCTCCTGCGGGGTGTATCGGGAGGTGATCGCAGAAGTCACTAGCTTCAGCAGGTTGGTCTTCCCGCTCTCGGTGTCGCCGATGGCCACCAGGTGCGGGGTGCGGCTGAAGTCGTGCCACACCGGAGAGAGGGTCTCCTCGTCGATGCCCAGCGGCATCCGCAGGCCCTCGGTGGTCTCGGCGGCCGGCAGCTCCGAGCTGGGCAGCCGGTGCGGCAGCATCCGGACGGCGGGCGCTGGGGCTTTGGTCCAGGCGCTCGCGATCCGCTCGACCAGGTCGGTGACGCCGTCAGTGAGGTCGTCGGCCGAACCGCTGCCGTCGATCCGGGGCAGCGCCGACAGGAAGTGCAGCTTGCCGTCGACCGTAAGACCGCGCCCTGCGATGCGCGGCACGAGCGCCGCCCGGCGCACGTCGATGACCGAGTCCATGTTGTCGCCGAGCTTCAGTTCCAGCCGGGTGGCGATCTGGTCGCGGACCTGCGTCGTCATCTCCATCCAGCGGGAGGCGGTGACGATCAGGTGCACACCGTAGTTCAGGCCTCGCGTGGCGAACTGGTTGAACGTCGCCACGAGGCTGTCGAAGTCCTGGCGCAGGGTCGCCCACCCGTCGACCACGAGGAAGACATCACCGTGAGTCTCGTCGGCGAACTCGCCGGCCGCCCGGCGACGCCGGTAGGTGGCCATCGAGTCGATGTTGTGGTCCAGGAAGAACTGCTCGCGGTGGTTGAGCACCGCCGTGATCTCGGCCACGGTTCGGCTGATGCGCTCGCTGTCCAGCCGCGAGGCGACGCCGCCGACGTGCGGCAGTCCGGCCAGTCCGGACAGCGTTCCGCCGCCGAAGTCGAGGCAGTAGAACTGCACTTCGCGGGGTGTGTGGGTGAGCGCAAGCGAGGCGATGAGCGTACGCAGCAGCGTTGACTTCCCGCTCTGCGATCCGCCCGCTATACCGACATGGCCCTCCGCGCCGGACAGATCCACCACAAGGGCCTCGCGGCGCTGTTCGAAGGGCTTGTCGACCAGACCGACCGGCACCTTCAGCCGAGCTGAGCCCGACCACCGCGTCGCAGTGAACCCGCGTTCCGGATCGACCGTGAGCTGCGGCAGGAGTTCGTCGAGAGAAGAGGGCAGATCGAGCGGGGGCAGCCATACCTGGTGTGCTCCCGGCCCCGCGTCCCGCAGCCGGTCGAGTGCCACCGACAGCAGGCTGTCACCCGTCTCCTTCTCCTCCTCGGCGGCCGGTTCCGGCACCGCGGGCTGGGCGACCGTGCGCGGCACCACGTAGCCCGATGTCCACGGCACCACCTGGCTGGCCACCCTAGCCTGTACGACCGCTCCACCTCGCTTGCGGTACTCACCCGACACATAGGCCGCCCGGAAGCGGGTCAGCGCGTCGACACCGCTCTTGAGGTATCCACTGCCAGGCTGCGAGGGCAGCTGGTAGGCGTCCGGCACGCCCAGCACACCGCGACTCTCCATCGCCGAGAAGGTGCGCAGACCGATCCGGTACGACAGGTGGCTCTCCAGCTGGTGCATCCGTCCCTCGTCGAGACGCTGTGATGCGAGCAGCAGATGAACACCCAGCGACCGGCCCAGCCGGCCGATCATCACGAACAGTTCCATGAACTCCCGGTGTGCGGAGAGGAGTTCGCTGAACTCGTCAACCACGACGAAGAGGCTGGGCAGAGGGGCCAGCGGGGTTCCCGAGGCACGTGCCTTCTCGTACTCGAGAGCTGAGGAGTAGTTGCCGGCCGCTCGAAGCAGTTCCTGGCGGCGGATCAGCTCGCCGTGAAGTGCGTCCTGCATACGTGCGACGAGCGCGACCTCGTCCGAGAGGTTGGTGATGACAGCAGAGGTGTGTGGCAGCTCGTCCAGGCCGAGGAACGTGGCGCCGCCCTTGAAGTCGACCAGGACGAAGTTCAGCGTCTCGGAGGAGTTCGACAGGGCCAGCCCCAGAACGAGGGTGCGCAGCAACTCGCTCTTGCCGGATCCGGTGGCGCCGATGAGCATGCCGTGCGGCCCCATGCCGCCCTGCGCGGACTCCTTGATGTCCAGCTCGACCGGCAGGCCGTCGCTGCCCACCGCGATGGGCACGCGCAGCCGGGACGCACCGTTGGCACGCTGCCACAAGGTTGCCGGTTCATGCCGGTACAGGTCGGGGATGCCCAGCAGCGAGGTCAGTTCGATGTCCGCGGCCAGCGGTTCGGCGGCGGAGGCCGCGAGCCGCATACGGTACGGAGCGACCATCCGGGCCAACGCCTCGGCTCCGGCCGGGCCCATGCCGTCGGGCCGGCCGAGGAGGGTCGTCTGTTCCCTGCGGGTGCGGTCGGTGCGTACCAGACTCACCCGGTCGGGCAGGACTTCGAGGCGAAGAGTCGTGCGCCCGGGGCGCCACTGCAGGGCGTCGGCCAGGTCGAGGACGACGGCGTTGCGGAAGCCCTGGGCGTCCATGCGGTGCCCGGAGGGCACGGTCACGCCGTCCAGGACGACGACCGTGTACGGCTCCTCGCGCCCCGGGGGTACTTCCGGGGCGAACGCGGGACGTTCGCCGAACTCGGCCCCTAGCAGGTCCTCCAGGTCACTGAAGGCGGATGTCACCATCCGTGCCGGGCCCGCTCCGTCCTCTTCATGGGGATGCTGGCCGTGCGGCAGCCATTTCACCCACTCCCAGTCGGCACGGTGCTCGTCGGCGGCACACACGACGATCCACAGGTCCTCCGGGGCGTGGAAGACGGCGAGTTGCGCCACCATCGCACGTACCAGATTGCGTCTGGCCGTCTCGTCGCCGCGCATCAGTACCCTCGCCCAGGAGCGCAGATAGACGGCCACCGGTTGGTCGGGCACCGTGCTGTAGGCACGTATGAAGCGACGCAGTGCGTGTGCGGAGAGCGGGTCGAGATCTTCCACGGGTTTGGTCGACAACGGTGTCAGCTTCATGGCCAGCTGCTGGTCGCCGACCGCGATCCGCACCTCAGCGAAGTCATCGTCCTTCACCCGGCGTTCCCACAGCCGTGTGGTCCGCACCATGGAGCGCAGCGCGGCCGGCTCCGGGTGACGCCAGGCGAGAGCGAACTGCTGCTCCATCACGGCCCGTCGGGTCTGCTTGCGGATCTGTCCGAGATACCTCAGATAGTCTCGCCGTTCTCCCCGCAGCCGCTGCTTGCGTTCGCTGATGCGACGCATGAACTGGCCGATGATCATGGCGGCCGAAGCCAGCACCATCAGGCCCAGCGACAGATAGATGAAGACACCGTTGGACCCGCCCGGACGCAGGAAGATCAGCATCATGGAGACGGACATCATCGCCATGGGCATGTATGTCCATACCGCGGAGTTGTCAGGCACCGTCTCCGCGAGCACAGGGGGTTCCTGGAGGTTCAACTCCCCCTGAGGCATGTCCGGACCGCGACGACGCGCGGGACGACGAAAAAGCACGGAACTCAACGAATCGGCTCCTTCGGGCAGCAACCAGTGAGGTGTCACCGGGCCCGTGGTGGAAAGCAGGGGCTGTGAAGCCAGCCCGGCAGCAGAGGTACCCTGCACACGATAGACGGATGGACCCATCCTCGGCTCAGACACCTATGTGTTGGCCGGGATCTCTCTTCTCCATCCGGCCAACCTGATCACCTTTCCGCGAAAGCGAATGTGCCGACCATGAGCGACACCTCGGTGGCCAGCCTGTGCCGCCTCACCGTCCGGGCACCCTCCAGGACGATCGATCTGGCTGTGCCGGCAGATGTGCCGGTGGCCGACCTGCTTCCCACTCTGCTCAGGTATTGCGTGGAAGGCATGGAGGAGGAAGGACTCGATCACGGCGGCTGGGTGCTTCAGCGCCTCGGTGGCCCGGCCCTGGACGACGAGGCCACCCTGGAAGCCCTCGACCTCCACGACGGCGAGATACTCCACCTGCGTCCGAGGGCCGAGACCATGCCGGAAGTGCGCCTCGACGACCTCGTCGAGGGCATCGCGGATGTCACACGTGTGCGGCTGCATGCCTGGACCCCGGACACCAGCCGCCAACTGCTGCGCGGTTTCATCGTCTGCGTGCTCGTCATCGGCCTCGGCATGCTCGCCTTGCCCGGTGGCCCGGTCGTCCCGCGCGTGGTCACGGCGGGCGTCGCCGGTCTGCTCCTGCTCGCCGGAGCCGCCACGGCGAGCCGCGCGGTCGGAGACGCGGCCACGGGGGCCGTTCTCGGCGTCATGGCGACCCCGGCGCTGGCCCTCGCGGGCTGTCTGCTGCCCGACGGCGAGATCACCGGACCCAACGCCTACCACGTGCTGGGTGCACACCTGCTGGCAGCCGGCGCGGCCGGAGCGGGCGGTGCGGTCCTCGCCCTCGCCTCCGTCGCCGTCTACGCTCCGCTCTTCCTCTCCGCGGCCGTGGTCTGCGTGGCTGCGGCCGGCTCCGGGGCGATGATGAGCGTCTTCGACGTGCCGGTGGACAAGGCGGCCTGTGTGGTCGCCGCGTCCCTGGTGATCCTTGGGGGGTTCGTCCCCGCCATCTCGTTCAAGCTGGCCGGCATGCGGATGCCCCCGCTGCCGACCAGCCCCCGGCAGCTCCAGGAGGGCATCGACCCTTACGACAGCCAGGAGGTGGCCACACGGACGGAGTTGGCCAGTGGCTGGATGATCGCACTGTACGGCTCGATCGGTGTCATCGCCGCAGGCTGTCTGATCCCTCTGGTGCGGCGCCCGAACCTGCCAGAGGTGCTGATCGTCGTCGTCCTGTCCTTGATCCTGCTGCTGCACGGACGGGGCATGGTCAACGTGTGGCAGCGCCTCGTTCTGGTCGTGCCCGGCGGCCTGGGCGGGGCGCTGATCCTCGTGGGCTCCGGCGGCTACCTCACCCCCGGCGACCGGCCCGCGTTGGTCGCCGGTCTGCTGGGTCTGGCCGCCGTACTGGCTGTGGCCACCTGGACCGTTCCCGGGCGCCGGATGCTGCCCTACTGGGGCCGGGCCGCCGAGCTGGTGCAGTCCCTGCTGGCCGTCAGCCTGCTGCCGCTCATGCTCTGGGCCATCGGTGTCTTCGGCGACCTGCGCGCCGTCTCGGGCTGAGCGCGACCATGCCGAATTCGAAGAGACCCGCGAGGTAGGCCGACATGCAGTCCAAGCGCGACCAGGTCCAGGCGCACAGCTTCATCATGACCCGGCTGACCGCCGGCATGCTCCTCGCGGAGCCCGACGCCCCTGACACACCTCTGGGCCGGACCACCCGGGGTGTTTTCATCGGTGTCCTCATCGCGGTGCTGATCTCCGCCGGGGCGGTGGTGTTCGGACTGATCTCGCCCGGCGGCAAGACCTCGTGGAAGACGAACGGGACACTCGTCATCAACAAGGAGACCGGCGCTCGTTACATGTATGTCGGCGACAGACTCCGGCCGGTGCGCAACTACGCCTCCGCCCGCCTGATCGCGGGCAGTGATCTCGCCACCTCCACCGTGGCCACTGCCTCGCTCCAGGGGACCCTTGTGGGCCTGCCCATCGGCATCCCGGGCGCTCCCGAGTCGGTGCCGTCGGCGAGCAACCTGGACCGGAACGCGTGGCTGGTCTGCTCCACCACCGGCGCCAAGGCGGCGGACGCACGCACCACGCTGGTGGTCGGCGCACCCGTGGAGAGCACCGCCCCGGGCTCGGAACAGGGCCTCGTGGTCGAAGGGCCCACCCATGCCACGTACTTGCTCTGGCAGGGCAGTCGGCTCCGCCTGGACGAGAAGTCCGGCGCGGCCGTGTCCCTCGGCTACGGCTCCGTGACTCCCCGCCCGGTCTCCGCGGCTTTCCTCGACGCCCTGGTCGCCGGCCCGGACCTGGTGGCGCCCGACGTCCCCGGCCGCGGCGCGGCGGGCCCGTCGCTGGACGGTACCGCGAGCACAACGGGGCAAGTCTTCCAGGCCCAGGTGCCCGGCTCCGATGAACACCCGTACTACCTTCTGCGCGATGACGGCCTCGTGCCGCTGACGTCCACGCAGGCCGCGCTCGCCCTCGGCGACCCCCAGACCCGGAACAAGGCCTACGGCGGCCGGACGCCGCGTGCGCTGCCCCTAGGCGCCGACGCGTTGAAGCAGCACCTGGCACCGGGCGCGGAGGGCCGCTCCCCGGTTGCGGAGGGTCTTCCCACGGCGCCGCCGAAAGCAGCTCTCGTCTCCTCGGACATGTCCGCGTGCGTGGGCGTCGAACCCGGCGGCGACGGCACGAAAGTCACCACCCTGCTCGCACCGACGAATGCCCTGACCCCCGTGGCCCAGCCGTCGACGGACGCCGAACAGGCCTGTCTCACCGTGGACGCCGTGATGGTGCGCCCGGGACGCGGGGCACTGGTTCGCGCCCTGGGGGCCGGCGGCACCGCCATGGGCACGACGACCTACCTGGTGGACGACAGCGGCACCAAGTACCGCATCCCGACGGCCAAGGCCCTCGGCGCGCTCGGCTACAGCGAGAGCCAAGTGACGTCCCTACCTTCCCCGCTACTGTCGATGCTCCCCACCGGACCGGACCTGGACCCGGATGTGGCCACTGGCGCGGCACGGCCGGCCACGACGTCGACACATTGCGGGCAGCGCGGATAGCCGGAAGCCGAAGACGTGGGCATCGGCCACATGTGAAAGGCACCTGGACGACACACGTTGCCGGTAACGTATGAGGAGAGTCCGGTGTTGCTGTCCGCGCACACATCCCCCACACGCGTCAAGTGCCGGGTGAGCCGGCGGACACCCATCGAAGAAGCTGAAGAAGGGCTGAGTATGGCTGGCAATATCCGTACAGGAGATGAGCAGGCGACACGCAATGGCATCCAGGCCCTGGAGTCCGCGTTCACGGGGATCCTGAGGTCCCGCCAGGACGTCGAGGCGATGAGGCACAACCTGAGCTCGGGATACAAGGGCCAGGACGGCGCAAGGTTCCAGGATCTCATCGAGACCTGGGAGGGGCACGCCAACAGCATCCTGCGGGGTCTGCGAGAGGTGATCGACAGCCTCAATACGACACTGTCGGCGATGAACAAGGACCAGGGTTCGTCGAACGAGGCCATCAACAACGCCTACCAGCAGTCGAACGACCTGTTCAGCGAGCTGATGGGCAAGGCCTGAGCGCAGCACAGCCCACCCGTCCGCACACTGACTTACATCGAGAAACGACGAGGCCACCATGAGTTTCACAGACGGCGAGATCTTTGTCTCCTATGACCACATGGAGAACGCGGCCGACGACATGATCCACCAGACCAAGGCGATCCATCAGACGCTCGTCGACCTCAACATGGAACTTGGGTCGCTGATGGAGAAGTGGAACGGTCAGGACAAGGACATGTACCAGAGCAAGCAGACGGATTGGAACAATGCCGTCGACGCGATGAACAAGCTGCTGGTCAAAAACGCCAATCTCCTCACAGAGGTGTCAGGCAACTATCAGTACACCGAACGGTCGCTGAACCAGATGTGGTCCGACGTGAAGGTCATCGGCTGACCTTGCACGTCCACGGGGCCGGCTGACCGATCGGCCAGAGCGGCCCCGTCCAGTCCGCGTGCGGTGCACGGCACCAACCTGTCGTGGCGGGCCCGGGCCGGTCCAGTGCCCGCCCGACCCGCTCTCCCTGGAGGCCTCATGGGTAATCTGACGCATCTCGACGGCAAGTCGCTGCAGACGTTCATCGAAACGGAGCTCAAGGACTTCGTCACACAGACGGAGAACATCCGCAGGGACAAGAGTGATTCAGCAGACGGCCGTCCCCCGGGCAGGGCCCTCAAGAGTCTGATCGACGGCACCACCACACCCGAAACGCTGCAGCAGAATCAATTTCTGGCACTCGGGCCGATGGTCAATGACGATCTCACACATGGCAAGAACCTCATCGAATCCACTACCAAGTCGGCCAAGTCCCTCGACGGAATCCTGGAACAACAGCAGCGCCTTTTCAGGGACATCGACAGAGATTTCAGGCAGACCCTAAAGCTCATGGGGGCCACGCAGAGCGACAACATCACTGAGATCGACGCCCAGAAACTGCTCGACATCTTCCAGGATGTCGACCACGACATGAGCCCGACCTCCGACAGTAAGACCACGACCGACGTCTAAGGCCCGTGGCCTGTGCAGGCCGACGACGCACAGGCCTTCTGGCGCCTGCCTTCCCGTCCTCACCATCCCGCCCCCTCACAGTGGAGTTTGCCCATGGCTGCTCAGGCCGATGCCGATGACTACTGGGCCCAGGCTGTAAGCCTCTACACCGGTTACTCCATGCCGAGCCGCAAAGCGCTCTTCGACAAGCTGAAGAGTAAGGACGGGATTCCGCTCATGCGAGTACACCTCGTCGAACATAAGAACCGGTCCGTCAACAAGGACGACTTCTCCGCTGTTTCCGGATGGCATGCCTCCCACGGTGAGGACTATCGGCTTGCCTTTTATACGCACCATGGTTCGGACGATGTCAGACTCTTCACAGCGGACATCACCTTCATCAGGCCCATAATGGGCGACGACGGCATGAGTCATCTGCTGGACGGCGGGGCGACGAGAGACGGAGGCACTGCCAAGGGCAAGGACGGTGAGGAATGGGACGACAATGATCTCTGGCGGTATGTATCAGCGCCGAAGTCGGTTTTCAACGCGTTGGTGCAGGATCACAAGACAACGCATTTCTCCTTCGGCGGCGTCAGTGTGGCTGACGCCGATGCCGTAGATCTGCACTCCTTCGACCGGGCGGCAGAATCCTTCGACCGGACGGCCAGATTCTTCAAGGACCAGATGAAGATACTGGCCAAGTGGAATGAGGATCTAGGCGGTGATAAAGCGGCATGGAAAGGCGAATCCGCTGACGTGATGCGAAGCCTTATCAATACGCTGCACACGAACTATGAGAACTATGTCGATCAAATGGGGGGCGCCGATTATAGTTCTGGCCATGTCATGCTCGGCAGCCACGTCCCCTCATCGATCTACGCTGACATGCTCTTCCAGGCTCAGTGGGACCTGCACTTCGAGGCGAAAGTCATGGAGTCCGCGTGGGCTAACTGGGCCAACTCCGGAGAACACGACCCCTACCGAGCTCTCCTCGAAGAGCTGGACGAGCTCAGCCGCTGGATCATACAGAACAATGTTCCATACGTTCTGGTAACTGAGCCAGACTATACCAACAACGTCTATCAAGACGGCGCGGATAACGATGAAGATCTATCCGTGCATAATTACGACGCCACTTTCGGCACCGCGCCTGGCTTCACCGACAACCCGGGCTTCGGTGCGCTCGATGACATCAATGCATGGAAAGTGATTGGTGAACGGGCGGTCACGCGCTGGAACAACAATGTCGACGGTTATCTCGTCGAAGCCGCACGGCAGTCCTTGTCCAGGCTCGGAGCAGGATGGAACACGGTTTCCGAGAGCCTGGGTGTAGAAGTCACCACAAAAAGCCAGACAAGCCTTTCGCAGGACTATGAAAAAAAGGAGACGAATAGCAAGAAAGAGGCTGCCGAAAAGTCTCTGAATGACGCTAACAAAAAAAATCAGGAAGCGTGGCAGAGCCTCAATGACAACCTTTCCGACTCCAACAAGAACAACAAGAGCCTCTTCGACAACCTCAACAACAACCTCGCTGACTCCAACAACAATCAGAAGCAGCTCAACAGCAGCCTGAGCGGACTCGGCGACAGTTTCACGAAGAGCCTCAACTCCGGCGCCGGCCTGAAACTCGACGGCGGTGGAAGCGGTGTGACATCACCGTTGAGTACCGGCCTGGGCGACGTGATCAAGGACACGTCGAACCTCGGCACCGGTACCACCCTGCCGCTCAACAACCCCGCTTCCCTGATCGCCAACGCGGGTACCGGCAACTACTCCACCGGCCACACGTCTCCGCTCAACCTCAACCCCGGCTTCGGTACCGCCCTGCCGCTCAACAACCCCGCTTCCCTGATCGCCAACGCGAGTACCGGCAACTACTCCACCGGCCACACGTCTCCGCTCAACCTCAACCCCGGCTCGCTCACCACCGACAACCCCCGTCTCGACGGCGACGGAAACCTGGTGCAGACGCATCCGGACGGCACCACGACGGTGTACAACCCTGACACCGGACAGCTCGTGACGACCGACCCGAACGGGCACACCACCACCACCCAACTCAACCCCGGGGATCCCGTCACGATCCCCGACGGCGGCCACGTCCAGCTCAACCCCGACGGCACCCTCACCACCCAGAACCCGGACGGCACCACGACGGTGTTCAACCCGTCCAACGGAACCCTGCAGACCACGAACCCGGATGGCACCCACACAACGACCACTCTGAACAAGCCGATCGACGTACCCCATGTGTCCAGCGGAGGGACAAACCTGTCGCATGGCGGGACCTCCCCGCTGAACAACGGCCTGAGCGGCGGTGGGAACGAGTATCTCGACAGCGATACGGGGCCCGACTACCTGGACTACGACAGCACACCTTTCACAGGAGGTACGCTGGGCGGAAATACGGGTGGGTACACCACGTCCGGAACCAACACCTCGACGGCACCGCCGGGCGGCACACCTCTCAACCCCGGATTCGGCGCAGGGGCAGGTGGCGCAGGAGCGGGCGGGGCAAACGGGGAACGTGTGCGTACCGTACTGAACGATTCGAACAACCTCTCCGCGTTGCGGCGAAACGGCTCCGTGGCATCGGCCGTCGATGGCGAGACCATGCCGTTCCGGCAGAGCGGTGCCCAGACCACCAGCTCCCCCATGGGAGGCGCTCCGATGGGCGGCATGCAGGGCGGCCAGTCCACGGAGAGCGGAGAACGGCAGCGCACCAACTGGGTGGACGAGGAAGAAGACGTGTGGGGCACTGAGGAAGGCGGAACTCCGGCGGTGATCGGATGAACAGGATGGAGAAGGACGATGCGACGGACGCTGAGGAAGAGTTCGACGCGACCGCCGCGGCGCACCCCTTCACGGAGTCCATCAGCCGGCGTCTGGCCGAAACACTCGCCGAACTGGACACCCTGACGACTGGCTTGGCCAATGCCAAGGAGGAACTACGCGCAGCAACCCGCGTGGTTCGGTCCCGCGACCGATCGGTGGAAGCCACTGTGGGTTCTCAGGGGCAACTGGTCGACCTGAGGTTCCTCGACAACAAGTACCGCACGATGAGCCCGACCGAGCTCAGCGCGTCCGTGCTGGAAGCCGCGTCACAGGCACGTGACGCGATGTCACGGCATGTAGTGCGGACGATGCAACCTTTCACCGAACCACGTCTGGGCATGCCGCACATGGAGGGCTTCGACATCGACTGGGGCGACATCTTCGGGCCCGGGGTGCTGGAAGAGCCGGCGGGCCCGTCTGCCAGGAAGGGCCGTGAATCTTTGCGGGACGAGATTCATGAGGACGGGGAGGAGTAGGAGCTGTGGGAGACGTCTTCTCGGCGAGCCCCGGGGACATTCAAAGAGCGGCGAGAATCCAAGAGCAGATCATGGACATCGTGCACAACAGTGTGCGCGAATTCCACGACGATGCTGCCAGGACCGCCGGCTGGGTGGGCAAGGACGACGCGATGGCAAGGGAGTTGGGCCCGCGGGACGATAAGGAGCGCAAGGGCACCGAGGAGACGGGCGCGGCGTTGATGGACGCCATCGCCGCCATGGCCAGGGCGCTGAACCTGAACGGCAACATCATCCAGGGCGCCCAGAACGACGCCTTTGAGGCCATCGACAACTCGGCCTCCAGGAACGGAAGGCACTGACTCCTCATGGCGATCTTGGTCCCGAAATGGCTCAACGACTTGTTCTACGCCCTCATGGGCGAGCGCTTGCCGCAGGCCAACGAGGACCTCGCCTACATGAGTCACGAGGCTTTCAAACGGTTCGCCAACAAACTCCGCCAGCTCGGAATCCTGCTCAACGATTCGATCAGGTACGCCGCCAAGGTGCTGCCGCAGAAGAACGCTGACGCCTACAAGCGCGATGTGCGGGCGCTGACGGACGACGGGGGCAAGAACCACGTCACCGAGTTCGCCGACCAGCTGGACGACATCGCCGACGGGCGCGTGAAGACCTCCATCAATATCGCCGAGTCGAAGATCAGCCTGCTGATCGAACTCGTGATCCTGGCGGCGGAACTGCTCTACCTGGCCGTGGTGGCGTTCTTCAGCGGCGGTGCCACAGCGGGTGAGGCGGCGGAAGCCAAGCTGCGGACGCGTGCCAAGATCCTGGTGATCCTGGACGTCTTCGCCAAGCGCTTCCATGTGCTGCCGACCCTCAGCGAGGCGCTGGAAGAAGCATTCACCACGATCGCCGCCCGCTTGGCTCTGATCCTTTCGGCGGCGCCTGGCCGCAAGCCGCACGGTATTGACATCAAGGACGTCGTACTGAGCGGAGTCACCGGTGGTCTCACCTCGATTTTCGACCACCTCTTCCATGGTGGAAAGAATCTTTTCAAGGGAATTTTCAAGGGTAAAACCGACGTCGACACTGGCTTCGGAAAGAAGTTCGCCGACAAAGACAATATGCCCGGCCTTAACAGCCTTCCCGGCAGCGGAGCCGTAACACACGGAGTGAAAAATACCGTTTCCGACGGGCCTCTTGCCAACGGGGGGAAAATCGCCGCCAAGACCGGCGACCGGGGGTTCGACGCGCTCGGCGAGGGTGTGGCCGAGACGTTTGCCGAGGGGGCTGTCTACCAGCAAGGACTCAGTTTCTCGACCTTCCACGGTGCTGTCGTCAGCAGCCTGAACACCGGGCTGATATTCGAGGGAATCCAGAAGGCCGGCCTGGGATTCCGCGATTTCGTCGCCCCCCAGAACCTCAACGTTGCTCCCAACCCGGTCTCGGCCGGCGCGACCACGAACCCTGCCAAGACCTCCGGCGGGGGCAGCGCCGTTCACGGGGCGGGCGAGGACGTCCAGGTCCCTACCTCTGGTACGGGCCTTCCTGCCCAGGTGTCGTACACCCCCGACAACCTCGGCGAGACCGGGCCGGCCCCGGTTGTCACCACCTCGCAGACCGGCACCCCGGACCTACCTCCCGTCTCCGTCCACGCCGCCTCCGCGGGTCCGGGTCCGGCCACCGTGTCCGGCGGCGCAAGCGCGTCGACGAAACCTGCGGCCCCGGGTGTCGAGCAGGGATCCACCGCACCCGAGACACCTGCCGACCACGAGACGAACACGCAGCCTCCGGCCGAGTTGGACGCCGGTACGCAACCGACGCCGGGCCATGACGCCACGCACCTGCCGAACAACTCTCAGACGGGCCCGGTCGCCGGTCCCGGTAAGACGGCCACGTCCGGCGTCAACGACGACTCGGTGACGCACGGTTCCCCGGACGCCCACGACGTGTCCGCCCGGCAGTCGGACACGGAATCCGTGACGGGGCCGGTGACCACGAGCGGCGTGGGACCGACGGTGCCTGCCGGGAACGGCCAGACTCAGACCTCGCCCACGCACGCCGGCAGTGCGACCGGACCGGCGGCGGACACGAACACCCCGGCCATGGTGAAGACCGACGGCGACGTCCCGGTTCACAGCGCGAGTGGATCGACGACCGGCCAGGACCGCCCGAGGGCGGACGCCGACCGAAACATGCAGAGTGAGAGCGCTGACGCCGTTCCGACCCTCCCCGATACGACTCACCTCGCCACGACGGCGGACACGGCCACCCCGCACGGCCAGGACACCACGGCGGGCGCAGCCGACGTACCTGGAGACCCCCGGACCAACGACATCGCCCAGCCGGGCATTACGCCGATCACGACAGTCTCGGCATCGTCCCCTTCTCGTCCGGCGGGCGTCCCGGACAGCCGCGGCGGCTACGGCACGAGGGCGGACGACGCTTCGAACACGCCCCAGGAGCACGGGTCCGACGACGTCTCGGCCACCAACCTCGTGGTCTCCGGCACCTCGGGACGGAACGACGGCAAGAACGCCAACAGGACCGAGTCGGCCGCCGAGCCGGATCCGCAGAGCGCCGATCCCATGAGCACAGTCTCGAACGACGCCGGCACAAGGGACGAGGATCTCGTCGCCCCGGCCCCCATGTCCACCGTGTCGCAGGCTGACGATGCCGCGGACCCCGATCGCGTCACCACACAGGACGACGCTCCTGCGTTGGCCACGGTCGACCACATCCCCGCACCATCGACCGCTGACCAGGACACCGACCTCACCGTCGACGACTTCGCCTCCGATGACGACGACACGGTCGCCGACTCGGAGTCGGTCTCCGGTGACACGCTCGTCGACCTCGAGGACGACACGAAGCCTGAGAACGGCGCGGAGAAGGCCGCCAAGGCCGGGCGGTTGCCGCGTTCTCAGGAGGAGATTTCCCGCTGGATCGCCGGCCTCCCCATCGCGGGCGGGGATACAGACGATCCCGCTCTCCTCAAGGGCCAGGCGCATCCCCTCGACGTCCCCGCCCAAGACGTCACGGTCGCCATGTTCACCGGGGCGCAGAAGTCGACAACCGACCGGGTACTCGGTGACGCCCTGCTGAACGCAGTGGTCAACGGGGACATCGGTAAGCCCTACGTGGCCGGTCTGATGAAGGCACTCGACGCGACCCGTCTGAGCGCATCCACCGAGGCGGCCACCGGTACGCACCTCTCGCCGGGCTACGGCGGCGGCGTGCCGAACGTCTTCCGGAGTGGCCCGGCGTCCTCCGGACACCAGCATTCGCACTCGGATCGGTCCGAGCGGAAGGACTCCCTCTGGGTCACCCGGATGGAGACGGAGGCCGGGGAGCATGTTCGTCGTGCTGCGTGGGATGGTCTCTCTCGGGCTGATCGTGTGGAGCTGAGTCGTCTTGTGGCTGCACAGACGGGTCGGGATTCTGACGAGGATCTTGCCCGGCGGGTGGAGGAGGCATACCGCGAACTTCCCGACTCCTGGTATTCCCAGCCTCTCCGGCGGCGTGCGGAGCTTGTCGGTAACAAGATCGCGACGGGCAGGTTTTTCCACGGCATCGCCGGTTCGGAGCCGGAGCGGCATGGCGGCAATTTCTCGCGCAAGAACTCCCTCGCGCCCATTCCTGACGAGGGGAATCCGAGTGAATACACTGTTCAGCTGACTGGATATTTCCAGCCTGTCACCTTCGCGGCTCCCGACTTCCACGGAAACCCGTACAAGATGAGCTCCGAGGGGGACCACGACCGGCCCGCGAGAGGGAATGCGGTGCGTCGGGCGGTGGCAGCGCGAGAGCCACGGGTGCTGGATCGGCCGGGTCTGGAACGGGCTGTCAGAAGTGTTCTGGCCCCCCGGGATGCGGCCGTCGGTCGGAGTGACGGTCCGCAGCGTGTCGAGCCGCCGTCGGTGTCTGCGCAGGACTTGTCCGTGCAGGAGTGTCTGGTGTTGTTGCAGAGCTTGCGGGACGAGCTCTTTCCGCAGGGGGTGGCCCCGGCCGGCACTGTGGACGACAGCGTGCTGGACGGACGTCCACAGCGGAGCTCGCTTGCCGTCGGCCGGGGTTGGGAACGCGTGGATGGCTGGCGGGCGGTCGAGACCGGGCTCAGGACGGCGGGAGCGGGCAGCGCGGCACTTATCCTCGCTCGGCGTCCCGGTCGGATCGGGCACGCTTTTGCGGCCTATTCTCTCGCTGCCGATCATGGGACCGGCGAAACGGAAGTCGTATGGCTCGACCTTCAAAAGCCTGGTGCTGCGGTCGTCAGCGACACTGTTCCGGATATTTCACCTGCTGATGCGCAGGCGATCATCATCGATCGCAGCGCACGTGCCGTAGCCAATGCTCTCCCCGGGCACGTTGACTCGGCCTCGGTACCGCATGCGGTCGTGGATCCATCGAGGAGCCGTCAGTACGGCGCTCTTGGAATGGAAGTAGAATTCACTAACATTCTGTCCGCAGCGCCGGGAAGTGATGTTCGATATGGTGCCGTTGTTGCGGTCCATGTGTCAGATTCTGAGCTGCAATTGGACAAGCAGACGTTCTGGCGTGGCGGGGCCAAACTTTTTCTTGATATTGACGATGCAAGAAATGCGGGATATTCGAGCCCGACGCCGGAAACTCATTATATTCTGGAGTTCATATCGGATCCTGCTGCGATTCTGACTGGAGAACAGCGTAGGCTGAACGAAGAGTCGGTACTGGGGCTTGCCGACCTTCTGAAAAGCAGGCTCAATGTCAGGGATGGTGTGCGCCTTGGCGACGTTCTCAAGGACAGTGACGGATGGGTCATTTATGACGGGCATGAGAACACTCTGGTCTATCCTTCTCCCGTGGGCGCGGACCGGGACAGCCTCTATACCCAGTTCACCGTGGGTATGCCCGTCGGTGGAATCCTTCCACTGCTCCATCTGGTCGAGGCCCATGACGGCACGACAGACAGTGTTCTCTTCGCTGCGTCTCGCAGATTCGGAATGCGACTGACTCAACGCTTCCTCGCGCATAATCTCGGGCGATCCTTCGGGTCCGGAGAAGCCTATCTGATGTCGTCGGACCCGTATGTGTCCGAGATCTGGGGATACGGCTGGCTGCTCTTCAATCACGTGGCAGCAGCACCGGTAAAGCAGAGGATGGACCTGGGGCTCACGAAAAACAGAGTCCCCGTGGCGTCCAGGAATCCGCTCGGGGAGATACGTGCAGCGCTGCGGCCGGAAGTCAGGAGCTTCCTTGCGCAGGACTTGGGGAACATCAGAAACGACTTCATAAGTGTCCTGTCGGAAGTCTTCGACGAATTGACCCCGAACAATGCTCCGCACCGCCTGGATGCCTCAATTTTCGGTGCGCCGCTGGCTTTGCGGGGATTCAATGTCGGTGATTATCTCACATATGCTGCAGTTGGGCGCACCAGCGACGGGAGAGCTGTCGGCCAGCGTATAGGAATCGCTATGCGTGAGCACCGGAATTATGCGAGATTGGAAATAAATGACGGTGTTCCCCTGGCGCTTCTGGAGCTGAGACAGTACGGCGTCCTGGGAGGGCTGATGTCATCTCGGCAGATGAGAGACTACTTCCGCGAAGTTTCTGGTCTGGCGCAGAATTCTTTCGAAAACAGTCGGCTCTCAACGGCGACCATAAATGACGTCGGTGCCCGGGCAAGCCACGTCTTCAGTCATCCTCTCGTGCGTGATATCGGACCGCTGCTCGGCGCCATACCGCAGCTTTCATTCGGCGTACAGGAAAATACTTCGAGCCTGCCGTCGACCCGCAGTGGTCAGATCATATTCCTCGCCCAATCTCTTGCGTCGGTCGCCGTCAACGGCGGCGTGCTGCCACAGAGAGCACGTGAGGAACTTCAGAGCCTGTCCGACGCAGTGCAAACTGAACTCGCGACAAGAAACCCACGTCCGGCCTTCAGGAGCCAGAATTTCCGGCAACAACTGGTGCAGGCCATACGAGCAGTTCAGTCACTTACTGCAACCTCTGGCCCGGTTTCGTCGCTCTCCGTCGCGTCGCAGCGTGGGGCGTCCCGGCGTCCGTTGCCGGCTGCTCCGAGGCGACTGCCGAACCCTCCGGGCGGTCAAGGGCTGGGGCGGCCGATAAGGGGCGAGCAGGTGCTGTCTGGGGGCAGTGGGGTGGCGGACGCGCCAGCGTCTGGGTCTCTTGACGGTTTTGCCACTTATCTAATCCTGGATCGCGATGGTAATCGGATCGGGCGTGGTTCGTTTTCGGAGTCTGAGTGGGTTGTGCGGCAGGCGCCGTTGAGTGGCATGTCCGCAGTGGATTCCTACAGGAATGGTGCGGAGGCGGATCGGCATATATTGACTGACCCGGATGACGCGGGGAGGCTGGTTCCGTGGAAGCGGGACAACCCGGGTTCGGTTCCCTATTTCTTCGCTGCGCACGGTTTTGTCGGTGAGGTGGAGCTGGCATCACCGGGTGGGTCGAGCGTGCGGGTGAGTGGCTCCGCGCTCGGTCGTGTGATTCGGCGTCGTCCGAGCTTTGAGAGTGGTCGGCCGATTGTCCTTGCTTCGTGTTGGGGTGGAACGTCGTCTGCGGCACAGTTGAGTGTGGCTCAGCAGGTGGCTGATGTAACGGGGTCGACTGTCTACGGTGCGACGTCGGCTACGACGTCGAGTTTCTCCGTCGCCCATGATGCCGCTTGGGTGGCTTTCCACCCACAGGGAGAACGAGACGGTCGACTGGTGCAGTCCGCTGAGGGCGACGGGGACAGCGGCCCGCACGAGGCGACTCCCAGGGACTCGGGCTCCGGGGCCGAGCCGGAAATCGCCAGGCCGCTCTCCGCAGGGCACCTCGATGTTCTGCGCCCGGCGGCGCAGTCCGCTGCCCCCGCCCCTCCAGGTCAGGGCGCCGAGATCGATACGGACAAGGATTTCGTCGACTCCGGCCCTTCGCCAGAGCAGCCGGCTGAGCAAGAATCCACTGTACCCGTCACACCTCGGACTCCCACTGGGCAGCCGTCCTACGGCACCGTCGAGGTGGACCACGCGGAACTGGATGAGAAATTCGGACCAGCCGTCGAGGTCAGAAAGGTCAAGGACGGGGAGCACGATGCCACGGACGAGCTACGGCTGAACCCGCCGGATGAACTCGACCTCGGGCTCACGGAGCACTCCGCCGGCCTCGATCCGGAGATCGTGGTCGGCGAGATCACTACTCCCTACGACGCCTGGAATGCTTTCGCCGCCGAGCGTCCGGCCGATGCCGGGCATCTGCTGAGCGAGGTCACCAGCCGTATGCCCGCAGGCCGGGAGGCCACGGTCGATGACATCCGGCGTGTCTACGGTCGGCTGCCCGCCGAGTACCGAACCCAGCCGCTCACCACGCAAGCCGTCCGTATCGTCAACCTTCTCCTGACCGGCCTGCCCCGCACCGGAATGCTCCGTGGCGGCGGACGGCTCAACCTGCCCATATCTTCCGGTTCAGGAAACGCACAAGCCCATCCGGCGACGACGGACGTCTCACTCACCGCGCCGGACTCCTCCGAGTCGGACGAGATAGTGGTGACGGTCGACGACGGATCGCAGGACGCTCCCCAGGACGCCCGGACCGTCAACAGCCCGCAGCGCCCGACCTCAGCTCGGATGCCCGGCCCGGAAACCCAGCAGCCCTCCTCCGCTCCGCTGGCTCGCGCGCGGGTGGAGCGGCCCGTACCGCGCCCCGGGGTGGACGCCTCCGGCATCCGGCGCGCGGTTGCCGCGCTGCTGCCCCGTGCCGACGGTGCGCTCCTGGACCGCACCTTCGGCGACGAGGACCTGCCCACCCTGTTCACGCAGGCGCTGGAGGGCACGACCCGCGACGTCGGGCGCCAGAAGGTGACGATCAGAGTGGTGAATCTGAGTACGGCGCACACCGAGGAGATTCGCCAAGAGGGCCGGACGGATGTGCACCAGGACGCGTCTACGACGGTCGGGGCCGAGACCGGCAGGTCCCGCCGGCCGATCGATCCCACCAAGCTGCTGAAGGTACCCACGCCCTACGTCACGGTGTCGGCCACCATCGACGGACTCACCAACCCCACGGCGTCGACGACGAAGACCGGCGCTGAGGACACCACGCTGACCGAGACGACCGAGGCTGTCGGCGCGGTACGCGTGGCGAGCCACACCGTCGACTACGAGATCAGCGTCACCAAACCCAACAAGGATGGAAAGACGTCCCGCGTCGTGCAGGTGGTGCAGAGCCTGACCTGGCCGCACAGGAACGCGGCCGGCGACGCCACGGGACGGGAGAACAGCAGAGAGCTGACCTACCCGAAGGTCTCTTCGCGTGCCTCGTCCATCGAGCGCGCCAGCCGCTACCGCGAGTCGGAGCGCGCTGTGTCGGGTATCGCCGCGGCCTGGCTCAGCGGTCTGGGCGACGTCCGCTCCGCGCTTCTTCCGAGGGACGTCGAGTACCAGGCCGGTGAGGAGCGCCGGATCGAGGAGTGGCTGGGCCGGCTGGCCGCGCCGACCGGCGAACTGGCGAAGTCCCTGTTCGGCGGACGGCCGGTGCGGGAGACTTTCCGCACCACGCGGCACGGCGAGGTCGAGTTCATCCTGGCAATCGGTCCGCGTCAGGCGTCGGCCCCCGGAGGCGACAACCCGCGGCTGACGACCAGCTTCGTCGACCGAGCGGACCGCACCGTCACCCACCGGCACACCCACAGCGGTTCCCACCGGCGGACCGGCTCGGCGTCGCACCAGCGCGGCGGCAGCCTGACGGTCAGCACGGCCGACCTGCTGGCTTCCCTCATCGGCCCCAGCATCGGCGTCACCGTCTCGTACCACGACAAGACCGACGGCGGCTGGGAACACGGGCAGCTGTTCCGGCAGGAGATATCGGAAACCGAGGCGGGCAGCTTCGCCGAACACGAGGTGGAACTCTCCTACGTGCTCTCGGCAGAGGCCTTGGCCCTGGAGGCAAACATCCAAGGGACAGCCACGCTGTGGCTGACCAGCCCTCCCTCCAGAGACGACTCCGGCGCAGGACAGCCGCCGCCCGAGAATCTGGACGTTCCGACAGCACCCGACCAGGTGCACGCGCGCTACAGCCTTCCCGACATCGCTGTGGAAGACATCGCCGGTTCCGTTCTCACCAAGCTCGGGGCGGCGGTCGACAACCCCGCGGAAGTGGGCCAGCGATTGCGCCAGTTCCTCAGGGACAACACCCGGAGGATCCTCGACGGAAGCGACGAGGTCCGCTTCGAGCCCGGAGACGGTGTTCCACACGTTTTCCTGCGCGGCTCCTTGGACCGAGACCGCGGCGAGTACCTGGGCGAGGTCCGTAACCGGCGGCTGGGCGAGGAACTGGTTCGCGGCGACGACTTCACGGCCACCCGTGGCCGTACCCGCAACGCGGCGATACAGATCGACGTTTCGGCAGAGGCGGGTCCGCTCGAAATCGCCTCCGAGACGAAGTTCGGCACCACCGCCGGTGAACGTAACAGGGTGCGGACCGCGGCCGAGGGCCGGACCGGCTGGCGCTCTGACCGCCCCCTGCGCCTGCGCTACCCCATCTCAGTGGACCTGGCCATCGGCGAACGCTGGCCCGGTACTTGGCAGTCCCTGGACCTGGAGGACCCTTCCGTCCCGAGCGCGCTCGCCGCTCCACGGACGGCGTACATCGTCGTGCCGGCCCCACACGGCACCCGGGTGGGTGTACTGTCCCCGGCCGGTCGCACCGAGACGGAATGGACACAGGAAGACCAGCGCGCCTCCGTGGAGGAGGAGCAGGCACTCACACTGCCGCCGAATGCGGAGATCGACACTCTCAAGCCGGTGCGCATGCTGCGACTCACCGCCGCCCGGATGCTGGACGACACACCCGCTGCGGACAGGTGGGACGAGGCGGTCGGCCAGGTGGTGAAACGCATGGTGTTCGGTGCGGCGCCCACCTCCTTGGGCACCGATGAGAGCGGCCAGGTCGGTCCGGTCGCCTTGGCCGAGTGGGCCGGGGCGCCTGCCCGCGCGGCCAGGTTCCCGCTGGCCACCGGGCCGACTGCCGACGTTCTGCGGCTGGAACACCACAACGAGAGGCGCCTGCTGGAGGTAGTCGGCACACGGGATCTCGTCGGTGAGGTCCGGCTTCGCACCCTGCTGACCCAGCCGCGCGTGCTGCGGTACGACGCGGAGCACGAGTTCACCCGTACCACCAGCGCGACCGCCGAGATGTCCCGCAACAGCGAGCGGTACCGGCAGGCGGAAACGAAAATCGACGCGGGACTACCCCAGGAACTGGTCGAGCACGGGGCACTGGTGCTCGCCGCCACGACGGAAGCCGGTGTCCGTCACGGCAGTGAGAGTGAGAGTTCGGACACCCTGGAGTCGACGGTCACCGAGCGGTATTCCGCCCCGGCCTACCTCGTCGCCTATCACGCCGAGCACAGGTTGAGCACGGTCGCCCGCGATCACAAGTCCGACATGTTGGGCCGGGTGCACAGAGGCCGCAGCCGTACCCGAGTGATGACCAAGCACGTCCCCGACGCCGTGCACGTATGGGTCGAAGCCGACGAACTCCGGCTGCATCTGCAGCAGCATGCCCCGGACGAACTGTCGCGGCTGACGGCTGACCACGGGACGACCACCGACACGGTCATCGCGCCGCCCCGAGACCCTGGTCGCGGCTTCGGCACGATCGTCCTGCACAGCTTCGACGCGTCGACACAACTCATCCAGGGCGTGAGACAACAGCTCGGCGAGGTCAACGACCGGAAGGGCGTCAGCGAACAGGCCGCCGGCCGACTGCGTGAACTTGCCGAAACGATCGTGGATGACGACCTTGCCGCACACGGAGCCTCAGGAGGCTTCGCGTCGATGGTGAGCCAAGCGGTCAACGGGGGTGTCCCGCTCCTACGCGTCCACACCGGTGAGGAGTCGGGAGAGAGGGAACTGCTTGTCGTCCTGAAAGCTTCCCTGGAAGACGGACGCTACTTGGACTCCCTGCGTGACTATGCTGCAACGGCCAGCACGGTGACCACGAGAGGAACCCATGCCGGAACCGGTACCAGGGTCGAAGGCGCGTTTTCGTTGGGGGCCCGGGCCAAGGCGGACAACCTGGGCGAGGCCGTGGCCGAGGGCCTGGCGGCACAGGCACTGACTACGGCGGCCTCGGCCGCCACCGACGCGGTGAAACCCACGGTGACCGGATCGTTCACCCGGGAGGCCGGGACGGTGCGGAGGACGTCCGGTCAGGAGACAGTCATCGTGCGGCGGGCGGGGGAGGCGCATCGCTTCGTTCACACGCTGAACGCATGGATCGAGGTGCAGACCTGGAGCCGCGACGGTCGGCGCCAGCGGTTGGCCACGCATGTTCTTCGTAGTCCGTCCGGCGAGGTCAAGGACACGTGGATCGCGCAGGACCCGTTCCGGATCCCGGATGCCGTTCGGCTGACCGTCATGGCGGATGAGTACGTTGCCGCGCAGGGCGCGTTGCCGGTGCTGTCCGAACACCGGGGCAGCCTGCGCGAATCCTGGAAGGAAGGGAACATCAGTGAGTTGCCGCACGATGCGCTGCTTCTGGTGCCCCGGCTCGATGCGCGAGAGATTCAGAGATCTCTCGACGAGCTGATCAACGGAAACGGTGGGCAGGGCATCCCGATGCTCAGCGCTCACCGAGCCGGCGATCTGCGGCTGCGTGCCAGCAGCGATCAGCTGAGCCGGCACTTCGCCGAGACTTTGCGTGCGGACGGCTATCGGATCGATCTTGACGGGTCGACTCTTCAGGCAGTGACGCTCCACAACGATCTGAACCATCTACGACTCGTCAAGATCGTGAACGGCGCCACGGTCACGCGTCTCCGCGAGGAGGCCTCGAACGTGGACGAGGTGGCCAGGAGGAACACCGGGGCAGCCGTCGGCCTGACCGAAGACCCCCGGTGGAAGACAGAAAGCGAACACCTCAGCAAGCACACGCGCGAGGCCGAGCCCGGCACGCCGGCTGCGGCCACGTTGTCCCAGGGCGACCGGTTCTATCTGGTCAGCGCATCGATGAGGACGACGATCACTCCCGAATTCCGGCTCACCTCTCACGACACGGCCATGGACAGCTCTGCCCACGGCACGCGTAGCGGGAAAGACCTCTGGAATCAACCGCAGCGGACGCGCACCGCCACGTCCGTGTGGATGGTCGCCGACGGTTCCGCGCTCAGCGCCCTGGGGCTAGACGCCCCAGACGACCGGGCGGTCACGCCGGCTCCAGGCACAGACCCCCAGGACTCGTCGCAGATATCTGCGGAACGTACGGCGACGGAACCGGGTGCTTCCGGCACGCGCCGCCAGGCCTCCGGCTATCGGCACGCTCACGCCGAGGCTGACGCGCTCACGGGAAGAGTGCGGCGGGGTGTCGCACCACGGGTGTCCCGGATTCTAGACCGGCCAGGTCTGGAACATGCTGTCCGCAAGGCAGTGGCTGCCCGGGAGGCGGACGTCACTCGGAGTGCCGACCCCCGACGGGTCGAACCGGCATCGCTCTCTGCGCAGGAGATGTCCGTGCAGGAGTGTCTGGCGCTGTTGCAGAGCCTGCGGAACGAACTCTTCCCGCAGGGGGTGGCTCCGGCCGGCACTGCGGACGACAGTGTGCTGAATGTGGATCCGCAGCGCAGTTCGCTCGCCGTCGGCCCGGGGTGGAACAGGATCGCGGGCTTGGCGGCTTTGGAGACCGCGCTCAGGAACGCGGGAGTAGGCAGCACCGCATTTGTCCTGGCCCGACATCCCCACCGCATAGGCCACGCCTTCGCGGCCTATGCCCTGAGGCCTGAGCGCGACGGCGACGAAACGGCGGTCGTCTGGATCGACCTTCAGAGATCCGGTGCTCACAGGATCAGCGATGTCGCCCCCGATCTCTCACCCGTTGAGACCCAGGCAATTGTCATCGATCACACCGCCCGTGTCGTGGCCGACGCATTCTCTGGCGACAACGGGTCGACTTGGGCGGCCACGCTCGTCGACTCTGCGGTCAATCATCAATATGGCGCAATCGGCATGGAGGTTGAATTTGAGCAGTATCTGGACCTGAGGGGAGACCTTCAGCACGAGGTTATTGCCACTCATGCGTCAGGTTCCGAAATACATGTTGATCGTGCCCCCGTCTGGCGGGCCGGTGGGGAAGCGTTCGTCGAAAGATTTGACGCCCTGAAGGCGGGGCACCTCAACCCTGTACTCGAGATGCGCAACTTGCTGGAATTTGTGTCCAGTCCGGCCGCGATACTGGACAGAGAGTCTCGCACGCTCAATCTCAACTCCATACTGCGGTTGGTCAGTGACACGCAAAAGCGTCTGCCTGCAACAGGTAGGAGGCGGCTGCGTGAGATCTTCGGTCCGCGCGACGGCTGGACAATCAACCCGGAATTCGCTGATACCTATATCCTTGCCGCGCCTCAGGGCAATCGGCGGGAATCTCCGTATGCACAATTCACTGTCGGCGTGCCAGTCGACGGCATACTGCCGATGCTTCAGCTCGTTGAAGCTCGCTTCGGTCGAAGTCGTGATGTTCTTGAACGTCTCTTCATTGCTTCTCGGAATTTCGGCGCTCTCTTGGCGCAACGCTATATCGAAAGCCGCTCGGGTCAGGCTCTTGCTCCGGGAGAAGTAAATCTATTCACTAATGATTCCCGTGTACGAGAGGTGTGGGGTTACGGGTGGCTGCTCTTCAATCACGTTTCAGCTGTGCCTGTCCATAATTTGCTGGGGGTGAGGGGAATCGTAAAGAACTTGATTCCCGTTGCGTCACGGAATCCTCTTGGCGCCATACTGGAAGATTTGACTCCGGAAGTCAGAATATTCCTGGCCGGGGAGCTGGAACGAATAAAGCAAGATGTCGTCAATTTGCTGCGGCATCATCTCGGCACGTGGGACCCAGGCAGAATGCAGAGTCATTCCTCGGCCATCATTCTCGATCAGGTGTTGCTCGATGGGTACCATACTGTAGACGACTACATCACCTATGCGGTACGTGGGTCCGTCAGACGGGAAGATGCCGTCAGTCAGAGGGTGGGTGTCGGCATGAATGTGACCACTCCCTATGAGTACCTTGACAGCCATGGTGATGTTTCTCTGGCCCTCCTGGAATTGCGGAACTACGGTTACGACAAAGGCCGCATGACTGCCGCATACCTGGATTACTACTTCCGTGAAGTTTCCACTGTCTCGCGAAATTCCTTTGCATATCATCGGCGTAAGCTGGATGAAAGTCTAGGCCGCGCAGTGCAAAAGCTTCTGTCTCACGCTCAGGTGCGCCAGATCGCTCCATTGCTCGAAGCGGCGAGATACATCCGGCCCAACGGCGAATCAGAAGCATATCGGCAGTCAGTTATCGACGGCAGTCAGAATCAGCGTCTGGTCCGATACCTGGGCGACCTGGCTCTTCATGGTCGTCCCTTGCCGACCGAGGTAGCACGGGAACTAACGGATCTGGCCAACGGGGCACGCAGAGAACTCGTGGCGACAGATTCCCCCGAAATCTTCAGGTCGGAGGACATCCGGCAAAGGCTGCACGGCGCGATCCGAGCAGTTCGGTCGCTCACCGCGCCTGCTGCTCCGGCATCCTCGTCCAGCACCGCACCCGCACCCCATCACGTAACCTCGCGGCGTCCCCTGCCGTCGCTCCCTCCTAGGCCACTTCCAAGCCTTCCGGGTGGTCAGGGGCCAGGGAATCCGAGAGGGGGCGAGCGGACTCTGTCTGGGGGCAGCGGCGTAGCGGATGCGTCGGCTTCCGGTCCTTTTGAGGGTTTCGCCACTTACCTGATTTTGGATGGTGATGGTAACCGGATCGGCCGGGGTTCTTTCCCGGAACCCGAGCGGGGTGCGTGGCAAACGTCGTTGAGCGGTATGTCTGCGGTGGACTCCTACAGGAATGGTGTCGAGTCGGGCGGGCATATATTTACTGATCCTAATGGTGAGGAGAGGCCGGTTCCGTGGAGGAGGGATTATTCCGGTTCGGCTCCCTATTTCTTTGCTTCACATGGTTTTGTGGGGGAGGTGGAGCTGGCGTCATCGGGTGGGTCGAGTGTGCGCGTGCGTGGTTCAACGCTTGGTCATGTGATTCGGCGTCGTCCGAGTTTTGAGACCGGCCGGCCGATAGTTCTTGCTGCGTGCTGGGGTGGAACGGCTTCCGCCACACAGCCGAGTGTGGCCCAGCAGGTGGCCGACGTGACAGGATCGACTGTTTACGGTGCGACGTCGGTCACCACCTCCACTTTCTCCGTGGCCGGCGATGCGAGTTGGCTGGCTTTCCAGCCGCAGGCAGAACGAGGCCTCCGGATTTCGCAGGCAGAAGTCAGCGAGGGATGGCACAGCGCTTCGGATTCCGATGGATCCGCGGAATCGAACTCTTCCGTTGCGGCATCGGACTTTTCCGTCAGCGAGCCGATTCTTGTGGGCGGGAGTCAGCCGTCTTCACGGCGGCGGTGGGCCTGGGCTCCTGGTCATGGTGGGGGTGCGCCGCAGGACGGGATGATGCCTGATCTGGAGGGGGCGGGACAAAGCATTGCCACGCTGAACATGCAACTGGTGAACGTCAATTTTGACGGTGATCGCCTGTTCAATGCGTACATCGTCGCTTCGGACCTGCGGGACGAGTCTGGCCGGCCGATGACAGCTGCCCGGCTGCGGCGCGACCTCGCTGATCGGCTGGGTCACTTGGTGAGAGAGCCGGCTGCGTTGTGGCAGGAGCTGGGACTGAGGTCTCTCGAGGAGCGGCGTGCGCTGATTGGGGCAGTTGCTGCTCCGGGCCTGTGGGGAAACGGTAACGGTGACCATTTCCCGTATCTGCTGGCATCGATGTACGGGGTGACGCTGGAAGTATTTCCATTCCATCAGGGCCGCAACCCCGAGGACTGGCTGGCGTATGAGCATGGGGCTAAAACAGTGAGCCTGGTCCGGTTCTACCCTGGTACGCCGTATGAGCATTGGGCTGCGGCCGTGCCGCGCGGGGTGACGCCGGGGGACAGCCTGTTTGGCGGTCATTCGCGTGATGTGACGCCGGGGGACAGCCTGTTTGGCGGTCATTCGCGTGATGTGACGCCGGGGGACAGCCTGTTTGGCGGTCATTCGCGTGATGTGACGCCAGGGGACAGCCTGTTTGGCGGTCATTCACGACAAGCGACACCTGCGTCGTCGTCGGGGCTCGCTCTGCCTCAGCCGTCGGGTTCCGTCCAGCTTCCGCATGAGAGGTTCGCCCCGCCCGCCCCGCCTGCCGCTCTTCCGAACCTGCGTGAACGTTCAGTCATGGACGTAGACGCACAGATCTATCCTCCTACCCGAGAGGCTGTGTACAACCTGGGGAATGAAGCCTGGGCTTCATGGCATTCAAGGCCCGTTCCGGAAAATTTCCCGTTCCAGCGGGATAGTGCACACAGTCCGTACCTGCAACCCCGTCAAATGGATGAGCTGTTCGAGCTCCTCAAGCGGCGCAGCAATGGTAACGACACCATCGGCGGAGTATGGGATCATATCCACGCGACTTACGGCATTTATCTTGCGCGGGCAGAGCTTCTTCGACTCAATGACGCTTATAAGTGGCATATTGATCGAGCTGAATCTGTTGAGTCGGGCCCGAATTATGCCTCCACCGAGGATATGTTCAGGGAATCATCCAGAGAGCAACGCGAAGCACTGATGGTGCAAGCGGTAAGAGAGTTCAAGGGTCGCAGGCGTTTCGTAAATGGAATCACCAATGACACGACCAAGAACCTAGCGGATGGGACGGTTCTGCCGAGCGTGCTAGGAAAATGGGTGGACAATGTGCGGCAAGGAACCCAGAAGATCACCCTGAATACGAAGAGGGAACTTCTGGAGCTCGGTGCGATTGAGCCGCGGCACGCGCGGGTGCAAACGTACGAACTGGTGGGGGCCGAATCGAGCAGGGCTCCGGAAGCTGCGGCCGATTCTTCCAGGGAGCAGGATAGGGTACCGCTGACTGCTGAAGAGCGGGAACGGCTCATGCTGGACGCGGTGAGGGAGCATATAGCTGAGAATGGACTAGCCAGACTTACAATCTCTAAAAAGAACAGTCTCAATGATGGAACGAAGCTGCCGGCTCAGCTCAAGAATTGGATCGCTGGTGTGCGCAATGGGACACTTATCAGTACTGCCACGAAAAGGGAACTCGTCAGACTGCGCGTCATTGATGCGCGGGACCCCCGGGTGCGAACGTTTGCTGAGAAGCAGGGTCCCAGCGCCACGCAGCGCTGAGGTGCCTGTGGGGCAGGGAGCTGTCGATAAATAACTCCTGGGTTTTTGAGGCCTGTTGGCCCGTAGGATTCGGGTGTGTCGGAGGGGATCGAGGCGGGGTTGGCGGAGGCGTTCGGGCTGTTGCTGCCGCATCTGGACGAGCGGCAGCGACGGCTGGTGCTGGGGGCCGCTGCCCGTGTGCGAGGGCACGGCGGGATTCGCCGGGTGGCTGGTGCTGCGGGAGTGGCGGAGTCGACGGTGTCGCGCGGGCTGCGTGAGCTGGAACAGTGCGGAGAGCCCGGTGACCGTGTTCGGGCGGCGGGCGCGGGCCGCAAGCAGCTGCGGGACGTCGATCCGGAACTGGTCCCGGCCCTGCTGGCGCTGGTCGAGCCGGACCAGCGGGGAGATCCTGAGTCGCCGCTGCGGTGGACGGTGAAGTCGACCCGTGTCCTGGCCGCGGAGCTGTCCCGCCAGGGGCATCGGGTCGGCCACGACACGGTGGCCGCGCTGCTGAAGGCCGAAGGATTCTCCCTGCAGGGCACTTCGCGCACCACCGAGGGTGCCCGCCACCCGGACCGGGACGCCCAGTTCCACTACATCAACGACCAGGTCAAGACGTATCTCGCGGACGGGCAGCCGGTCATCAGCGTGGACACCAAGAAGAAGGAGAGCCTGGGCGAGTACGCGGTCGCCGGGTGCGAGTGGCACCGGGTCGGGCAGCCGATCCGCGTACGCGCCCACGACTTTCCCGAGAAGGGCGCCAAGAAGGCGGTGCCGTACGGGATCTACGACATCGGCGCGGACACCGGATGGGTGTCGGTGGGCTGCGACGGCGACACCGCCGCCTTCGCCGTGGCACCCTCTGGTCACGTGAACTCGACACTCACATGATCAACGAGGCCGTGCCTGCACCTGCATCCCGGCCCCATAAAGCGACATGACAGCCCATCACCGGGCAACCTCACCCAACCCGCAACCTTGCAAAGTCCCTGCCTGGCAGGGCCAGGACGGCTCCACCGAAATGCACGATGCTGGGCAGTGCCGCCCCCGACGCAGACGGGAGTCGGTCGACGAGGCGATGCACCTCGGGGCAACCGGATCCGGTCTTGACGACATCGAAACGGCCGCAGTGCCATACGGCGATGCCGGCGAGGGAGTCGGCCAGGTCGGCCAGGACACCTGTGGTCGATCCGTGAGATCACATGCGACAGGTGCAGACCCGGCTTCTTCCGGCCCCAGAGCCCGAGCTCGCTCCTGACCGCGTGGATGGACCGGCCCAGAGCCTGTCCATGCGCCGGAGTCCGAGCCGCCGCCCCGGCCCATGCCGACGTTGAACCGGACGAAGAGGCTGATGGCGGCGGTGAGCTGGACGGCTGGACAGGAGGATGCTTTTCGTCCTGCGGGCGGCGGCAGCGGAAGACGGTCCGTCAGATCCGGGTCATTGCCTGCACCAGGTCGGTGGCGACCTGGCGGTCGATGGGTGCGGGAACGGCTTGGGTGCCGTGGACGAGGGACGGGTCACCGCCGGCCACCGCGGCGAGACTGCGGGCCTGAAGGGTGAGGCCGAGGTCCATGGCCTGAACGGGATTGCCCTTGGCGGCGGTCAGGTTGATCATCTTGGTGTCCGCGAGGACGACGATCTCCCGGCCGTCGCGCAGTCGATGCACGACGCGTTCCTGTCCGCTGGGGCCGGAGCGGTGCACGGACACGGTCTGCTCGGCGAGAGCATCGGCATCCAGTTCCCAGGGCATGTGGCCGACGCCTGTGATGAGAGTGCCGTCACGCAGCGCGCCGACTTCGGCGGCGCCGATCACACGGGCGTGACCGGTGGCCAGGAAGAGGTACTGCGTCTGAGGGAGGAGCTCGCACAGGTCGCCTACGCGGTGGCCCGCCATCACGGCTTCGAGGGCCCGGTAGGGGTCGGTGTCGGCGACGGAGACGCGGGCACCGAGGCGGGCAAGGGTGTCGGCGACACCGCGACCACAGGGGCCGTAGCCGACGACGGTGGCGTGGGCGCCGGGGAGCATGAGGTTGGTGGCGTTCATGAAGCCCTGGACGACGCTCTGCCCGACCCCGAACTCGTTCTCGACCAGGAGCTTCAGCCGGCTGTCGTTGATGACGACCACGGGGAAGGGCGGCGGGGTGGCCCAGGAGCGGATGCGCAGACCGCCGGTGGTGGTCTCCTCCGTGGCGCCGACGAGGCCGGGCAGCCCGCCGCGGGCCAGCACGGCCTCGATCAGGTCGGCGCCATTGTCGAGGAGCAGGTCGGGCTGGGCGTCGATGACCTGGGCGATGTTCCTGCGGTGCTGGTCGAGGGTGTCGGAGCGGTGGCCTACGACGGTGACGCCGTAGTCGCGCAGGGCGTCCGCGGTGTCCTCCTGTGTGGTGCCGGGCGAGCCGGTGAGAACGATGTCGGCACCTGCCTGGGCCAGGTAGGAGACCAGGACGGCGGTCTTGGGCTCGATGTGCAGGCAGATCCCTATCCGACGACCGGCGAACGCCTCCTTGTACTTCTGCATGGTGGAGGCGAGCAGCGGCATGTGGCGTGCCGCCCACCGAGTGCCGTCGTGCGGAATGACGGCGTGCGCAGCCGAGAGCTGTGACATGGTGAAATTCCTTGTTCCGGATGGCAGTTGACGGGGCACAGACGTGCCCCGGAGTCGGGAGCGGAGGCATGGGTGTTCCCTCGCCGCGTCGACTCGTCAGCCGTAGAACTCGCTGCGGTAGGAGTGGTCACCGAAGAGGTAACGGCTCCCCTGGTTGTTGTTCATGCCGGGAACCTCCTCTCGAGTGACAGCGGTGACCTGATCTCACCGCCCTGTGAAGTTATACGCATAACCGCCGTATCGCAAGAGTGAGGGACACCGAGAAACGTGTGCCCTGCCGCCTTGTGTCGGCGGCGTGACGGCACACATGCGACACACCTCGGCATCGGTGCAGTGAGGCCACGCACGCCCCGACTCCGCGAAAACAGCGGTGAGGAGCGAGGGGATCGTTCAAGCTCCGCGGGATCACTGGTCCCGGCCCGCGCTGCCGCTCGGCTCTACTGTGCCGGGGCACCCGGCAGGCGGAGGATGAAGACGGCTCCGGCGCCGGGTTCGCTCGCCGCGACGACCGTACCGTCGTGCGCCGCGAGCAGATGACGGACGATTGACAGGCCGAGCCCGCTGCCGCCGGTACGACGGCTGCGGGACTTCTCGGCCCGCCAGAACCGCTCGAAGACGTGCGGCAGGTCCTCCTGCGCGATGCCCGAGCCGGTGTCGGCGACGGTGAACACGACATCGTCACCGTCCCGGCGGACGGTCAGGGCGACCGTGCCGCCGTCGGGCGTGTGCCGCAGCGCGTTGGAGACCAGGTTGCCGAGCGCCTGCCGCATCCGCACCGGGTCGGCGTCGATCCAGGGGCTGCCCTCGGCCTCGGTGTGCAAGGTCACCCCGGCCGTGTGGGCGGCGACACGGTGCGCGGCGGCGACCTGGTCGAGGAGGTCGGCGGCGGGAACGGGCTCGCGGTGCAGGCGCAGGGTGCCTGCATCGGCGGCCGCGAGGTCCTGGAGGTCGTCGATGATGCGCTGCAGCACCATCGCCTCCTCGTGCAGTGACGACAGCAGCGTGGGATCGGGATCGACGACGCCGTCGCGGGTGACCTCCAGCCAGCCGCGGATGTTGGTGAGCGGGCTGCGCAGTTCGTGCGCGATGTCGCTGACCATCGCCTTGCGCTGGTCCTCCAGATGCTCGCGCCGCTCGGTGAGGTCGTTGAACGCCTCGGCCAAGATGCCGGTCTCGTCCCGCGTGGTCACCGGCACCCGCACATGCAGCTGGGGCGGCTGCTGGGCGGCTTCGGTCAGTGCGCGCAGGGGCCGCACGAGCCGGTGGGCCACCACGGCCGTGACGGCGACGGTGACAGCGAGGACGAGGCCGGCGGTGCCGACGACCTTCGCCTTGTTGGCCGGGGACATGTCGAAACGGGGCGGGCCGGTCTCGCCCCCGCCGAGGTACAGGTCGGCCACCGGCGCGACGTATGGGTCCAGCTGGTCACGAAGGGCGCCGTCCACGCAGCTCTCGGCGGTTTCCTGCGCCTTCGGGCCCGCCGACACGCCGACCTTGACGTAGGCGAACCCGCTCGACGGAACCTTTCTGTCCGGTTTGAGGAGCAGGTAGATCGGCCCGTACGGCTTCGCGTCGTGCTGCTGCGCGCAGGACCTGACACCCTCGGACAGCGCGTCCAGGGCCTTCTGCTCGGTGGCCGTGGCGGTGTTCAACTGGTCGTAGCCGCAATCCTCGGAGTTGAGGGCGGCGGCTGTTCCGTCGGCCCTGAGGATCACAGGACGTCCGTTGGGCGCCCGCGCGATCTCGGTGTGGTTGCCTTGCCCGCGATAGCACGCCTGTTCCTTGGCGGCGATCGCGTCCAGCCGGTCTCGTTCGTCAGCCGTGAGCCGGTAGGGGCCCACGGCACGGGGATCGATCCCGCTGAGCCGCGCGCCGGGCTCGGAGTAGGTGTCGGTGTGCAGCGGGTCGACGGAGGCTGCGGCGCCGAGGGGCAGGGCGGCGCCCTTGGGCGCCGAGTCGGCGATCAGTGTGCGGTCCGCGGTGGTCAGGGCGATTCGCCGGCCGGTCTTCGATGCCAGGGCCCGCACGGTGCCCTCGACGCCGTCCCAGGAGGGGTGGGTGGCCGCGTAACCGCTCAGCTGCGCCAGGATCCTCAGGTCGTCGGCGAGGTCCTGTCCCTGTTCCTCGCGCAGTGCGCGCGTGGTGGTCTCCACGGCCAGCCACGCCGTGGCGGCCACCGAGGACACGGCGATGAGGACCGACGCGATCAGCAGCCGGACCAGCAGTCGCTTGCGCAGCGGCACTGGCCGGTTCACGGTCGGCCGCCGCTGAGCTTGTAGCCGACCCCGAACACGGTCAGCAGCCGCACCGGCCGGCGCGGGTCGGCCTCGATCTTCCGACGCAAGTTCATGATGTGGACGTCCACGGCCCGCTCCGTGGACGACCTGTCGAAGCCGCGGGTGGCCCGCAGCAGCTGCCGGCGGGTGAACACCCGTTCCGGCTCCGCCGCCATGGCCAGCAGGATCTGGAACTCCCCCGGCGTGCACTCCACGAGCGTGCCGTCGCACCGCACCTCGTGCCGCACAGGGTCGACGGCGATCCCCGCGGCCCGTACGGCGGGGTCGTCCGGCACACCGCGGCCGCGCCCGCTGCGCCGCAGCACCGTGCGGATGCGGGCCATCAGCTCGCGTGGGCTGTACGGCTTGGTTATGTAGTCGTCGGCGCCGAGTTCCAGGCCGAGCAGGACGTCGTCCTCCGCGGAGCGCGCGGTCAGCATCAGCACGGGAATGTCCTCGTCACCGCCACGCAGCACCCGGCACACAGCGAAGCCGTCGATCACCGGGAGCATCAGGTCGAGGACCACGAGGTCGGGTCTCAGTCTGCGGGCGGCGTCGAGCGCGGCCGCGCCGTCGTGGACCACCGTGGCCGTGTGTCCCTCCGCCAGCAGGGAGCGGCGTATGAGTTCGGCCTGCATCTCATCGTCCTCGGCGACCAGCACATGTGCACGCACCTGGTGGATCCTAAGCGGTTCAGCGGGCGAGGGACGCGGCGTCCCCCATCACGACGACAGGGTGGCGTGCGGGGTCGAGCGTCCGGAGAAGCTCCTTCATATGTGTCTCGGAGATGCTCACACATCCGTGGGTGGGGCCGCCGTGGTCGACGTGGAACCATATGCCGCCGCCGCGCGACGCCCCGAGAGGACGGGTCCAGTCGAGGGGGGTGGTGCCCGGTCGGCGGTTGTAGTTGATGGCGACAACGTAGTCGAAGGATCCCGCCAGGGACTCGCCCTCGAAGCCCGTGCCGGGCGAGGCGAAGCCGTACCCGTGGTCGTAGGGCAGCTTGGTGCCGGGGTTGCGCAGCAGCCCTCCCGCGTCGGTGAGGCCGAAGACGCCGATGGGTGAGCGCAGGTCACCGCCCATATGGTGGTCTGACCAGCCCTTGAGGGCGTTGTGTGCCTGCCAGGTGGCACCGGGCTGCCAGCCGGTCTCGCCGAGTTCGTACAGAACGACCGTCGACCGCGGGGAGTTCTTGCCGTGTCCGGTCACGAGGACCAACTGGCGGGCATCGGACGGGATCTGGGCGAGTGTCTTGGGGCCGAGGCCGTGCGGCTGCAGCGGGGCGGCCTCGGCGGACATCTCCGACGAGGCCGTCGGGGTGGGAGCACTCGTGTGGGACGGGGCGACGGAAGAGTGGTTCGGCGACGCCACGGCCCCGCCGCCGCACCCTGTCAGGAACAGGGATGCGGCGAGCAGGGCGACACGAGGTTGATACTTGGGCATGAGCCGATCTTGGACGACACATGTGAGGAACTCGTCAGGTCCAGCTCTGATTTTGCAATTTCCGGTGCCGGACGGTGCGTCGAACTCGATCACTTGATCCCGGCGCTCGGCTCCGGATCGCGGCCCTCTTTCACGCGCACCTGCCGGCGCAGCCGATCGTGCAGCTCGGTCAGCAGCCCCTGGGCCAGA
>NZ_JBIAXG010000021.1:0-137727 GCF_042896465.1 Streptomyces sp. NPDC001292 | reverse complement strand
CCGCGTACTGGGCGTACGCGGGCGATCCCGACAACGCGGCGAGGCGCCGTGCCAGGCGTCGCGGGGCAGGCGGGACTTTCGAAACGCGCCCTAGCTAGGGCCTGCTACGGCTGTTTGCGCAGCCGCCGGTCCAGGGCCATCGACACCTCCGCCTCCACCACGCTCTTGGCCAGCGGGCGCAGCCGTTTCAGGTCGTCCTCGGGGCCGTGACGCAGGATCAGGGCGGTGAAGAGTTCGGCGAGGGCGTCGGCGTGTTCGCGGACGCGGCGGCCGGCTTCGAGGACTTCGGCGAGGGGGATGCCCTCGCGGACGAGGGCGGCGGAGACGTCCAGCAGACGGCGGCTGATGTGGACGAGTTCGTCGCCGTCGGTGCCCAGGTAGCCGAGTTCCATGGCGGCGGCCAGGTTCTCGGCGGTGACCTCGCCCGCGAAGTGGTCGGCGAGTTCCTCGGGGGTCAGGCGGACCGGGGTCTCCTCGGTGGGGGCGCCGAGGCCGAGCAGGTCGCCGACGCCGCGGCCGTGGTCGAAGGCCTCGGCCAGTTCGGCGATCCCGCTCAGCGTGTGGCCGCGTTCCAGCAGGGCCGAGATCGCGCGCAGGCGGGCCAGGTGGTGGTCGTCGTACCAGGCGATACGGCCCTCGCGGCGCGGCGGCGGGATCAGTTTGCGCTCGCGGTAGAAGCGCAGGGTGCGCACGGTGATGCCGGCCAGCCGGGCCAGCTCCTCCATGCGGTACTCGCGTCGGCCACCGCGTGCTCCACCTTCTCCTGCCACGGGAGCAGCCTATGTTGTACCGACGGTAACTTTTCCTCGGTCGCCCCCTACCGATCGGTACGCACCTCCTCTACTCTCCCCATTGCGCCAGTGTTCACTGGCAGAGTCGCTGAAGGCTGCACGCGGGTCGCTGTACGCGAGTCATGGGAGGGGCGCTCAATGGCCGAGCACGAGCACACGGACCGGCATGTGCGGGTGGCGGTGATCGGGTCCGGCTTCGGCGGACTGGGCGCCGCCGTGCGGCTGCGCCGGGAGGGGATCACCGACTTCGTCGTGCTGGAGCGGGCCGGCAGCGTCGGCGGCACCTGGCGCGACAACAGCTATCCGGGGTGCGCCTGCGACGTGCCCTCGCACCTGTACTCGTTCTCGTTCGCGCCCAACCCCGACTGGCCGCGCACCTTCTCCGGGCAGGAGCACATCCGCGCCTACCTGGAGCACGTCACGGACGTCTTCGGCCTCCGCCCGCACCTGCGTTTCCACTCCGAGGTCACGAGGATGACCTGGCACACCGAGAAGCTGCGCTGGGACATCGAGACCACCGGCGGGAACCTGTCGGCCGACGTCGTGGTCAGCGCGACCGGGCCGCTGTCCGAACCCAAGGTCCCGGACATACCGGGGCTCGACTCCTTCCCCGGCAAGGTCTTCCACTCCGCCCGCTGGGACCACGACCACGACCTCGCGGGCAAGCGGGTCGCGGTGGTCGGCACCGGAGCCTCCGCGATCCAGATCGTGCCGTCCATCCAGCCCGAGGTCGCCCGGCTCACCCTCTTCCAGCGCACCCCGCCGTGGGTGATGCCCCGCGCCGACCGCGCGATCAGCGGCGTCGAGCGCCGACTGCACCGCGCACTTCCGCTGACCGCGCAACTGCGCCGCGGACTGCTGTGGAGCATCCGGGAGTTGCAGGTCCAGGCGTTCACCAGGCATCCGGGCGAACTCGGCTTCGTGGAGCGGCTGGCCAAGCTCAACATGGCCCGCGCCATCAAGGACCCGGACCTGCGCGCCAAGCTCACCCCCGACTACCGCATCGGCTGCAAGCGGATACTGCTGTCCAGCACGTATTATCCGGCCCTCGCGCAGGACAACGTGGACGTCGTCGCCAGTGGCCTGAGCGAGGTCCGCGGGTCGACCGTCGCCGCCGCCGACGGCACCGAGGCAGAGGTGGACGCGATCGTCTTCGGCACCGGCTTCCACGTCACCGACATGCCCATCGCCGAACGGGTCGTCGGCGCGGACGGCCGTACGCTCGCCGAGAGTTGGAAGGACGGCATGGCGGCGCTGCGAGGGGCGTCCGCGGCCGGCTTCCCGAACTGGATGACGATCATCGGCCCCAACACCGGCCTCGGGAACTCCTCGATGATCCTGATGATCGAGTCCCAGCTGAACTACCTGGCCGACTACCTGCGTCAACTGCACGTCCTCGGCGGCCGGGCCGCCCTCGACGCCCGGCCCAGCGCCGTGAACGCCTGGAACCGCAAGGTGCAGGAGCGCATGAAGCACACGGTGTGGAACACCGGCGGTTGCACCAGCTGGTACCTGGACGCCAACGGCCGCAACACCACCGCCTGGCCCGGTACGACCACCGAGTTCCGGCAGGCCACACGGCGGGTGGATCTCGCGGAGTACCAGATCCTCCGGGAGCCCGGGCCCAAGGGCGCGGCGGGCCGGGCCCCGGCGCGGCGGCCCGTGGAGGTGGACGCGTGAGCCGTCCCGCCCGCCGGACGGCCGGGGGCCGCCCGGACGACCACGCTGCCCCGGATCCGTACGTCCCTCCCGTCCCCACCCGTGAACTCACCGCCGTCTCCGCCGACGGGGCCCGGCTGCACGTCGAGGTGCACGGACCGGTGGACGACCCCGCTGCCCCGGCCGTCGTCCTCGCCCACGGCTGGACCTGCTCCACCGCCTTCTGGGCCGCGCAGATCCGGGACCTGGCCGCCGACCACCGCGTCATCGCCTACGACCAGCGCGGCCACGGACGCAGTCCGGCGAGCCGGACCTGCGGCACCGACGCGCTCGCCGACGACCTCGAAGCCGTGCTCGCGGCGACGCTCGGGCCCGGGGAGAAGGCCGTGATCGCGGGCCACTCGATGGGCGGGATGACGGTGATGGCCGCGGCCGGCCGGCCCGGCTTCCAGAAGCACGCCGCGGCCGTTCTGCTGTGCAGCACGGGCAGTTCACGGCTGGTCGCCCGGTCGACCGTCGTACCGATCCGGACCGGCCGGCTGCGCACCTGGCTGACCCGGCGCGTCCTCGGCTCCCGGGCGCCGCTCGGGCCGGTCACTCCGCTCGCCCGGCGGATCCTCAAGTACGCCACGATGGGTTCCGGTTCGGCGCCGCACATGGTCGAGGCGTGCGCGCGGATCGTGCACGCCTGCCCGCGCCGGGTGCGTCACGCCTGGTCGCAGGTGCTGGACCGGCTCGATCTCGACCATCAGGTGCGGCAGTTGAGGGTGCCGGTGGCGGTGGTCGCGGGCACGGCCGACCGGCTGACCCCGCCGGAGCACGCGCGGGCGCTGGCCGCCGCGCTGCCCAACTGCCTGGGCCTGACCGAGCTGCCGGGGCTCGGCCACATGACGCCGGTGGAGGCACCCGGGACGGTCACCGGGAAGATCCGGGAACTTGTCACCGGCCAGGTCACCGGCCAGGTCACCGCCCATGTCACCGGCCAGGTCACCGCCCATGTCCCCGGACAGGTCACCGGCCCGGGAAGCGCACACGAGCAGCACGACGACGCACGGATCAGGGAGGGCGCATGAGCAGGGTGAGCCTGGAGGGGAAGGTCGCGGTCGTCACGGGGGCCGCGCGGGGCGTCGGCGAACTGCTCGCCCGCAAACTGTCCGCGCGGGGCGCGAAGATCGCGCTGGTCGGCCTGGAGTCGGACCTGCTCGCACAGGTCGGGAAGCGGCTGCACGGCGAGAGCGCCCACTGGCATGCCGACGTCACCGACCACCAGGCGATGGCCAGGGTCGCGGCGGCGGTCGAGGAGCGGTTCGGCAGGGTCGACATCGTGGTTGCCAACGCGGGTGTGGCGACCGGCGGTCCGTTCGCCGACTCCGACCCAGAGTCCTGGCGGCGGGTGATCGAGGTCAACCTCATCGGATCGGCGGTCACCGGGCGGGCGTTCCTGCCGGCGCTCACCGCGAGCCGCGGCTACCTGCTCCAGATCGCCTCGCTCGCCGCCATCACCCCGGCGCCGATGATGACGGCGTACTGCGCCTCCAAGTCCGGTGTCGAGGCGTACGCGCACAGCCTGCGGGCCGAAGTCGGCCACCGGGGCGTGCGGGTGGGCGTCGCCTACCTGTCGTGGACCGACACCGACATGGTGCGCGGAGCCGATCAGGACGATGTCATGCGGGAGTTGAGGCAGCGGCTGCCATGGCCGGCCGGCCGGACCTACCCGCTGGGGCCGGCGGTGGACCGGATCGTGGCCGGGATCGAGCGGCGCGCCGCCCATGTGTACGGGCAGTGGTGGCTGCGCGGGATGCAGGGTGTGCGCGGGTGGCTGCCGGGCGTCGTGGGGACCGTGGGGCAGCGGGAGGTACGGCGCTTCGCGGACCGGCTGTCGGGGGTGCGGACCGGGCTGGTCGGAGCGGGTGGGGCGGCCGACGAGCGGCACCGATCCGCGCCGGCTACGGAACGTCACTGATCGACGTGCGCAGGGTCACCGCCCGTGTGAATCTGGTCGAGGCCGATCCCCTAGCCCACTTGGGGATCCCACTCACCCACACGGGAGTGAACAGCATGGGTATGAAGGACAAGTACCAGGACCCCGGCGAGCAGCGGCAGCAGCAGGGCCGGCAGCGCCCCGGCGAGGGCCGAGAGAAGGCCGGGCAGCGCCCGTCCCAGCCGCGCGAGCGTGGGCGTCACGACACCCACGACACGCCGGACGAGATGGAAGACCGCCTCAACCAGGACTACGACCGCTAACCACGGCCCGTAGTCAGCGTTGTGGCTGCGCTCGGCTTCGGCCGTGACGGCGTGGGGTGTCCCGGTTGCCGGGGCACCCCACGTCCGTGCTGTGGTGACGGACTCGGGCCGCTCGGCGGCGCGAGTCCGGCCACGCAAGTCCGGCGGCGCGAGTCCGGCGGCCTCAAGTCCCTTCGCTCAGTGGCGCGGAGGCAGCCTCGGGCGTGAACGGTCGGGGACGTAGCGGTAGTCCGGCGGGGTCGCCGCCGGGTTGGCGTCCAGGAGTTCCAGGGCCAGTTCGATCGCGTCGTCCATCTCGACATGGCGGCCCTCGGCCCAGTCGAGGGGGGTGCGCAGGCTCTCCACGTCGGGGGTGACGCCGTGGTTCTCGACGGACCAGCCGTAGGCGTCGAACCAGGCCGCGTTCATCGGCACCGTGATCACCGTGCCGTCGCCGAGGCGGTGCCGGCCGGTCATGCCGACCACCCCGCCCCAGGTGCGCTGGCCGACCACGGGACCCAGCTTGAGCAGCTTGAAGGCGGCCGTGATCATGTCGCCGTCGGACGAGGTCGCCTCGTCGGCGAGGGCCACGACGGGCCCGCGGGGCGCGTCGGAGGTGTACGACACCGGCTGGGCGTTGCGGGTCAGGTCCCAGCCGAGGATGGTGCGGGTCAGCTTCTCGATGACCAATTCGCTGATGTGGCCGCCCGCGTTGCCGCGGACATCGACGATCAGCGCGGGCCGGGACATCTCCATGCGCAGGTCCCGGTTGAACTGTGCCCAGCCGGAGCCGCCCATGTCGGGGATGTGCAGGTAGCCGCACCGGCCGCCGCTCAACTCCCGGACCACGGCCCGGCGTTTGGCCACCCAGTCCTGGTAGCGCAGCGGGCGCTCGTCGATCAGCGGCACGACGGCGACCCGGCGCGGCGGTCCCAGGCCCTCCGCCGGGGAGAACGTCAGCTCCACCGTCGTACCGCCCGTCCCCGCGAGCAGCGGGTAGGGGCCCGTCACCGGATCCACCGGGCGCCCGTCGACGTGGGTGAGGACCGCGCCCTCGCGGATGCCCGCGCCGGCCAGCGGGGAGCGGGCCTTGGAGTCGGAGGAGTCGCCGGGCAGGATCCGCCGGACGACCCAACGGCCGTCGCGGCACGTCAGGTTGGCGCCGAGGAGGCCCTGAAGGCGCTGGTAGTGCGCGGGGCCCTCGTTGCGGCGGGCCGGGGAGACGTAGGCGTGGGAGGTGCCCAGTTCGCCCAGGACCTCGCGCAGCAGGTCGGCGAACTCGTCCGGGGACGCGACGCGTTCCACCAGCGGGCGGTACTGCGCGAGCACCGCGTCCCAGTCGATGCCGCACATTCCCGGCTCCCAGAAGTAGGCCCGGATCAGCCGGCCCGCCTCCTCGTACGACTGGCGCCACTCGGCGGCCGGGTCGACCACGTGCAGGATCCGGCGCAGGTCGATCCAGGTCGTCGTGTCGCTGTCGCCGACCTCCGTGGACGGCACCGCGCGCAGGTCGCCCTCGTCGACGACGACGAGTCGGGTGCCGTCGCCGCTCACCGCGAACCAGTCCAGGTGGCCGACGAGTTCGTACTTCTTGGCCTTGCTGATGTTGAAGTGCTCCAGCGTCGGCCGGCCGGTGGTGTCGTCCGGGTTGACGAACGTCTCGCCCAGGGCGCCGGAGATCGGCCAGCGCAGCCAGACCAGGCCGCCGCCGGCGACCGGGTGCAGCGCCGAGTACTTGGAGGCGATGACCGGGAACGGGGTGACCCGGTTCGCCAGGCCCTCGACCTCCACGGTCACCGTGCCGGACTCGCCGGTCTCCTCGTCCTCGACAGGATCCAGACCGCCGGCTGCCGGCCGTCCCTCGGGGTTCAGCGCGAAGGGGGACGGGGTCGCGGAGGACAGCGGGACGAGGTAGGGCTTGCAGCCGAGCGGGAAGGACAGGTCGCCGGTGTGCACGTCGTACACCGGGTCGAAGCCGCGCCAGGACAGGAAGGCCAGATACCGGCCGTCCCGCGTGAACACCGGGTTCTCGTCCTCGAAGCGGCCGTTGGTGACGTCGACGATCAGCCGGTCCTGGATCCGCGCCATCCTGATCTGCCGCAGCGAACGCCCGACCCCGGGGTGCGACCAGGTCAGCCAGGCCCCGTCCGGCGAGAACGCCAGGTCCCGCACGGGCCCGTTCACGGACCGCACCAACTCGGTGAGACCGTCGGCGGGACCGTCCGTCGCACCGGTGGCGGCGGAACCGTCGGTCGCATCGGTGGCGGGTGAACCGCCGGTCGCACCGGTCGCACCGGTCGCACCGGGCGCGGAGGGCTCGGGGGCGCCCGCGGGGCCCGCGGCGGTGTCCGGGGCGGCCGAGGTGCCCTCCCTCGGCGAGGCGCCCGCGGCCGTCTCCGCCCCCGCCGCGCCCTCCTCGTTCACGTCGCTCACGTCGAGCAGCAGCAGGCGGCCGTCGTGGGAGGCGAGTGCCAGGCGTTCGCCGGCGGGGTCGGAGGCCATCTCCAGGACGCGGCCGAGGCGGCCGGAGGCGAGCCGGCGGGGCGGGCGGGCGCCGCTGGCCCGGGGGAGGTGGGTGATCTCGACGGCGTCCGCGCCGTCCGCGTCGGTGACGTAGCCGACCTGGCCGGTCTCGCCGAGCATCTCCGGCAGCCGGATGCGCACACCGGGTGTGTCGATGAGGGTGCGGGCGGGGCCGTCGCGGTGGGTGAGCCAGTGCAGGGAGCCGCGTACGACGACCGCGCTGGCCCGGCCCGTCTCGTCGACGGAGATGCCGTCGACGTGCTGGGCGGCCGGCACCTGGTAGTGGCGGCGGCCCGCCTGCGGTCCGCTCGGCCGCACCTCGAGCCGGCGCGGGACCGAGTCCGCGGACAGGTCGTCCACGATCCACAGGTCGCCCGCGCACTGGTACACCACCCGCGTGCCGTCGCTGGAGGCGTGCCGGGCGTAGAAGGCGTCGTGGTCGGTGTGCCGGCGCAGGTCGGAGCCGTCGGGGGCGCAGGAGTAGAGGTTGCCCACGCCCTCGTGGTCGGAGAGGAAGGCGATCCGGCCGCCGACGAACATCGGGCAGGCCAGGTGCCCGCCGATGTCAGCGAGCAGTCGCTGCCCGTGCAGCCACAGCCGGCCCGTCGCACCGCCCCGGTACCGCTTCCAGGAGGCCGGTTCGTGCGGCGGCGTCCCGGTCAGCAGCAGGGTCTTGTGGCCGCCGTCCACGTCGGCGACCTGGAGGTCGGAGACCGGACCCCAGGGCAGCTTGCGGCCGGGGGAGCCGTCGGTGCCGACCTTGTAGCCCCAGGTGAAGTAGGAGAACGGCTCGCCGTGGGAGGTGACGGCGAGGATGTCGGTGCGGCCGTGTTCGTCGGGCGGCGCCCACCCGCACACCCGGGTGTCGGTGCTGCCCCAGTAGGTCAGCTGACGGGCCGGTCCGCCGTCCACCGCGACCAGATGGATCTCGGGCACCAGACTGCGCCAGTTCGTGTACGCGATGTGCCGCCCGTCGGGCGAGAAGCGGGGCGGGCCGACCTTGGTGCGGTCCACCGTGAGGCGCCAGGCACGGCCCGCCCCGTCGAGCGGCGCCAGCCAGAGGTCGTCCTCGGCCACGAAGCACAGCAGATCGCCGCTGAGGTGCGGCAGGCGCAGATAACTCACGTTCCCATGCTTTGCCCGGGTATGGGCCGCAGCAACTTATGCGGAACCGACAGTCGTGACCCAGGACACGTACGAAACGGTTTCGTTTCGTACGGCGGCTGCGCTACATTCTCCGGGTACGAAACGGTGTCGTTCCAAGCGGGAGGCGGCAGACATGGCCGAGGGCGCGACCGGGCGGCGCAGCCGTATCACGCCCGAGCGCGAGGCGGAGCTGTACGCCGCCGTGCTCGACCTGCTCCGCGAGGTCGGCTACGACTCCCTCACCATGGACGCCGTCGCCGCCCGCACCCGGTCCAGCAAGGCCACCCTCTACCGCCAGTGGGGCGGCAAGGCCGAGCTCGTCGTCGGGGCCATGCGGCACGGCAAACCGGTACGGCTCGACGCGATCGACACCGGAACGCTCCGCACCGACCTGCACGCCCTCGTCACCCGCGAGGACGACTGCGTCATGGAGCAGAACTCCGCGCTGATGCGGGCCCTGGCCATGGCGATGCACACCAACCCGGACCTCAGACAGGCCTTCCGGGAACAGCTCATCGAACCGGAGATGGCCGAGTTCCGCGGACTGCTGCAACGCGCCGTCGACCGGGGCGAGATCCGGGCGGACTGCCCGGCACTGGACTTCGTGGTGCACATGCTGGCCGGCGGGTTCGCCGTCCGGACGCTCATCGAGGGCCAGCCGCCGACCCAGGCCTTCCTCCACTCGTACATCGACGCCGTGGTCCTCCCCGCCCTCGGCGTACCGACCTCCTGACACCCCTCCCCAGCAAGCCCACCCTCTGACGTCACCGCTCACGTCGTCGGGCTGATCAGCCCTGCCCACAATCACCCCACGACCTGACCGGGAGTACGTCAACGTGGCCACGTTCCTCTACAGACTCGGCCGCCTCGCCTTCCGGCGACGGCACCTCGTCGCCCTGATCTGGCTGGCGCTGCTGACCCTCGCGGGTGTCGGCGCCGCCTCCGCGCCGACCGCCGGGAACACCTCCTTCTCCATCCCGGGCACCGAGGCACAGAAGGCCTTCGACCTGCTGGAACAGCGCTTCCCCGGGGCCAGCGCCGACGGGGCCACCGCCCGCGTGGTGTTCAAGGCGCCGAGCGGCGAGAAGATGACGGACGCCGGGAACAAGGCGACCGTCGAGAAGACGGTCGAGGAACTGTCCGGCGGCTCGGAGGTCGCCTCCGTCGCCGACCCCTACACCGGAAGGGCCGTCAGCCGGGACGGCACGATCGCCTACGCGTCGGTGCGGTACAAGGTCTCCGGCATGGAGCTGGAGGACTCCTCCCGCACCGCCCTGAAGGAGGCCGCGCAGCACGCGCGGGACGCCGGGCTGACCGTGGAGATCGGCGGCGACGCCCTCCAGACCGCGCCGCAGACCGGCGCGAGCGAGGTCATCGGCATCGCGGTCGCGGCCGTCGTCCTCGTCATCACCTTCGGCTCGCTCCTCGCGGCCGGACTGCCGCTGCTGACCGCGCTCATCGGCGTCGGCATCGGCGTGTCGACGATCACCGCCCTCGCCCACACCCTGGACCTGGGCTCCACCACCTCCATCCTGGCCACGATGATCGGCCTCGCGGTCGGCATCGACTACGCCCTGTTCATCGTCTCCCGCTACCGCGCCGAACTCGCCGAGGGCCGCGAGCGCGAGGAGGCGGCCGGACGGGCCGTCGGCACGGCGGGCTCCGCGGTGGTCTTCGCCGGGCTCACGGTCGTGATCGCCCTGGTGGGCCTGTCCGTGGTCAACATCCCGATGCTGACGAAGATGGGCCTGGCGGCGGCCGGCACGGTCGTCATAGCCGTCCTCATCGCGCTGACGATGATCCCGGCGCTGCTGGGCCACGCGGGCCGCAAGGTCAAGCCGGCCGGCGCGACGAGCGGACCGCTCCGCCGCGGCCGCCCCGCGCGGCAGCCGGGCCGGCCCAACATGGGCACCCGCTGGGCGAGCTTCGTCGTCCGCCGCCCGGTCGCCGTACTGCTGCTCGGCGTGCTCGGCCTGGGCGCCGCCGCGATCCCGGCCGCCTCCCTCGAACTGGGCCTGCCGGACGACGGATCCCAGCCCGTCTCCACCACCCAGCGCCGCGCCTACGACCTGCTCTCGGAGGGCTTCGGACCCGGCTTCAACGGCCCGCTGATGGTCGTGGTCGACGCCAGGGACAGCGCCGACCCCGAGGCGTCCTTCACCAAGGTCACCGACGAGATCAAGGGCCTCGAGGACGTCGTGACGGTGACGGAGGCGCAGCCCAACGAGGCCGGCGACACGGCGACCGTGACTGTCGTCCCGGACTCCAAGCCGTCCTCCACCACCACCGAGGACCTGGTGCACGCCATCCGCGGCGCGGGCGGCGACATCGAGGCGAAGACCGACGCGAAGGTCCTGGTCACCGGCTCCACGGCGATGAACATCGACGTCTCGCAGAAGCTCAACGACGCGCTGCTGCCGTATCTGGCGCTGGTGGTCGGACTGGCCTTCCTGCTGCTGATCGTGGTCTTCCGCTCCATCCTGGTACCGCTCAAGGCGGCGCTCGGCTTCCTGCTGTCGGTGCTGGCGGCGCTCGGCGCGGTGGTCGCGGTCTTCCAGTGGGGCTGGCTGTCGGGCCTGATGCACGTGGAGGAGACCGGCCCGGTGATGTCGATGATGCCGATCTTCATGGTGGGCGTCGTCTTCGGTCTCGCGATGGACTACGAGGTGTTCCTCGTCACCCGGATGCGCGAGGCATACGTCCACGGGGAGAAGCCGGGCCAGGCCGTGGTGACCGGGTTCCGGCACGGCGCACGGGTGGTGACGGCCGCCGCGGTCATCATGATCGCCGTCTTCTCCGGCTTCATCGGCTCCAGCGAGTCGATGGTCAAGATGATCGGCTTCGGGCTGGCGATCGCGGTGTTCTTCGACGCGTTCATCGTGCGCATGGCGATCGTGCCGGCGGTACTGGCCCTGCTGGGCCGGCGGGCCTGGTGGCTGCCCGGGTGGCTGGAGCGCGCCCTGCCCGACGTGGACGTGGAGGGCACGGGCCTGCGCACCGAGCAGCCGCGGCACGCCGACCCGGACGAGCGGCGGGAGCTCGTACGGGCGTGAGCCCGTAGCCCGCCGGAGAGAGCGGCCGGTGAGGGTGCCGTGGGGACGGCGCACCCTCACCGGCCTCGGCGGTCTCGGCTGCCTCGTCCACCACGTGGGAATTCTTTCGTGCTGTCTGTAGCCGGCAGCTAGCCTGCCGTTCATGACGACGACATCCGAGTCAGGAGCCCACCCCCGTTTCGCCGACGCCCTGCGTGAGCTGGGGCTCGACGAGCTGATCCCCGAGGTCCGCAGGTTCCCCGAGGCGACCAGGACCGCCGCCGACGCCGCGGCGGCCATCGGCTGCGAGCTCAGCCAGATCTGCAAGTCGCTGATCTTCGAGGCCTGGGGGTCCCCCCTGCTCGAGCGCGGCCGAGAGCTTGGGGGAGGTGAGCCGGTGCTGGTGCTCATGGACGGTGCCTCCCGGGTGGACGTCGAGCGCGTCCGGGAGGAGCTCGGTGCCGAGAAGGTCACGCGGGCCAAGGCGGACGTCGTACGGGAGGCGACCGGGTACGCCATCGGAGGCGTACCGCCCTTCGGGCACCGGACGCGGACGCGCGTGCTCGCCGACCGGTCGCTGCTCGACCACGACGTGATCTGGGCGGCCGCCGGAACCCCGTACACCGTCTTCCCGATGGCACCCGGGGCGCTGGTCGCCCACGCCGGGGGCATCCTCGTGGACGTGCGCGAGCGCACCTCGTGACGCCGACGGTCACCGCGGCCGTCCTGCTCGCCGCGGTCACGCACGCCGGCCGGAACGCGATCGCCCACCGGATCACCGCGGGCATCGCCGTGTCCTGCGCCGGCCTCACCGGTGTCGCCCTGTGGGGCCTGCGCGGACGCCGGACCGACTGGACGGCGATCGGCGCCGCCCCGACGACCGGACTGGCCGTCGCGGCGTACACGGTCGTCGACGGGCTCGGGGTACGGGCCTCCGGATCGTCCCTCGGTACATCGCCTGGCTGATGGCGATCCAGGGGCATGGTGATCCCGGCGTACGCGGTGTGGCACTGGCGCGGGCGCACGGTCGCCGCGCTGCGGCCGTACGCCGCGGTGGGGCTGCTCGGGGCGGCGCTGTCCGTGGCGGCGTACGCGCTGGTGCCGTGGGCTCAGACGAAGGCGGAACTCGCGCCGATCGCCGCGCTGCGGGAGTCGTCAGTCAAGCCCTGCCGATGCGGTAATAGCTTGGCTGGTCAGGGGGTGGGATGAGGTCATCCCGCGACTGCGGCGTCGCCCCTCGCCATGCGTCCTCGGTATGGCCTGCGGCACCATCGACAGGGATCGTCCCCGCAGGGGGCGACTTCTGGGCGGCCGACTCATCCGCCTGGCGATCCGTCCCGGTCTGCGGGGGCGGATCCTTTTGAGACCGGGAGGTGGCCGTGCAAGAGGAGGCTGACGAGCTGGTCCACCACCGCGTCGCCCGGCGGTATGCGGTTCACCGCGGCCAGATACACGACCGTCCCGGAGTAGACGTCGACCATCAGTGACGTATCGGTGTCCGGCGGCAACCGGCCTTCGAAGCGGGCCCGCTCCAGCAGGTTCACGACCGACGCGCGGCGGGGTTCGATGAGTTCGGCGAAGGCTCCCGTGCCCGTGGGATCCTCGATCACGTCGGCGAGAAGCGCCGGGAGGATCAGGCATGTGGGCATGGCGGAGACGAGCTCGATCGTGAGACGGACGGCGGTGCGCAGGTCGGCTTCGAGGTCGTCGGTCTCGTGGATGGGGGGCAGGGGGACCTCCCCGCTGAGGGCCTCGATCACGAGTGCGGCCTTGTTCGGCCACCACCGGTAGATGGTGGCCTTGCTGACTCCGGCCCGCCGGGCGACGCCTTCGAAGGCCAGCCGCTGGTATCCGACCTCGCCGAGGAGGTCTTTCGTGGCTCGGAGCACGGCTTCGTGAGACTCCCGGCGGCGCCGCCGCGAGTCGGGCGTGATGCGGTCGGGCTGGGCGCGCTCAGGAGCCAAAGCGCTCTGACGGCCGTCCTGAGGCCTGGGAGTGTCCACCGCATGCCTCCCTCGTGAGCCACTGACACCCCCGTTGACTTTGCCCGGAAAATGGCTCTATTTTTAGCGAAACGGGGCGTTTCGTACCGTATGCTCCGTCTTGTAGTCAATAGTAAGATCCGCAAGCCTGCCTGGAAACTGCTGCGACGATGTTCAGTACGTCCGGCGGGTGGGTCACTGCGCGTCAGACCCGCGCGCAGGATCTGGCGCGTATGGGCGTTCCTCCCGAGTGCCCGAGATCCCTGTTCCGACCCCCGGAAGGGGGGACATCATCATGCGCGCAACTACGAGCAGGATGCGGCGAATAGCCGCTGTGGTCTGTACGGCACCCATCCTTGCCGTCGCGGCCGGAGCCGGCGCTGCCAGTGCGGCCGCTTTCCCCTCGTCGTCCCATGTCGCTTCGGCTCCCTTCCACGACAGCAAGGCCCGGGGAGATCGCTGCTTCTTCGGTGACGGCTGGGGCTGGGGTTGGGGAGACCGCTGCTTCTTCGGCGACGGCTGGGGCTGGGGCTTCTTCGATCACGGCTTCGGTGGTGACCACGGCTTCGATCACGACTTCGATCACGGCTTCGGTGGTGACCACGGCTTCGATCACGGCTTCGGTGGTGACCACGGCTTCGATCACGGCTTCGGTGGTGACCACGGCTTCGATCACGGCTTCGGTGGCGGTCACCGGCGGTAGCGGTGACCACGGCGGTGGCGGGCATGGCCACTGACGCTCCAGCGCGGTGAACTCGCGACCAACCTGCGGCAGTTTTGTGAGTGCTGCATCCGGATGCCCGGACATCTCGGGCATCCGGACCCGTCTGGAGTGGTAGGCCTCCCATCCGACCGGTAGTCGGGGCGGTGTGTAGCAGTGAGGATCGTGTGCGTCGGTGCGGGGCCTGCCGGGCTGTACTTCGCGATCTCGGCCAAGTTGCGCGATGCCGGGCACGAGATCACCGTGTACGACCGTGACCCACCCGCGGCCACCTACGGCTGGGGCGTCGTGTACTGGGACGACTTGTTGGACGTCCTTTATCGCAACGATCCGGAAAGCGCCCGGGAGGTCACCGCCAGGTCCGTGCTGTGGCAGGACCAGGAGGTGCGTGTGCACGGCTCGGGCGGCAAGCAGACGGCGTACTTCGGGGGTTACGGATACAGCATGAGCCGATCTGCATTGCTCGACGTCCTGGCCCGGCGTGCCTCGCAGCTCGGCGTCGACGTCCAGTACGGCCACCGCGTTGCAGATCTCTCGACGCTTCCCGAAGCGGACCTTCTCGTTGCTGCCGACGGCGCGAACAGCGGGATCCGGGGACAGAGCGCAGCGTTCGGAACTCGCATCGAGGTCGGTCTCAATCCCTACATCTGGCTCGGCACGGACCAGGCGTTCCGCAGCTTCGTGTTCAGCTTCGAGCGGACGCCCGCCGGATGGATCTGGTTTCACGCCTACCCCTCAGTCGCGGGCATCAGCACCTGCATCGTCGAATGCTCACCGCAGACCTGGCACGGTCTGGGACTCGACGTGCTCGGCCGCGACCAGGGAGTGCGACTGCTGGAGGACATCTTCGAGCGCGCACTCGACGGCCACCGCCTGATCAGTCGATCACGGGGTGCACCGGCGCGTTGGCAGCGCTTCGCGCACGTGACCAACAAGACCTGGTACCACGGCACGACGGTGCTCGTCGGCGACGCTGCCCACACCACCCACTTCACGCTGGGGTCGGGCACCAGACTGGCGATCATCGACGCGATCGTCCTTGCACACAGCCTGCAGAAATACCTTGACGTGGAGGACGCGCTGCGGGAGTACGACCGCCATCGCCGCGCGGAACTCCATCCGGTGCAGGCGGCCTCGCGTACGAGCATGGCGTGGTTCGAGCACCTGGACCAGTACGTCGACCGCGATGCTGTGGCGTTCGCGCATGCCATGTCGGTACGCCACGGTGGCCAGAACCCCTGGCACCACCAACTCCACCTCGCCACTCAGATCGCTGCGGTACGCACGGCACGGCGCGCCTTTGCCACTGGCCGACGCTGGTACCTCGCCCGCCGGCGAGGCGGTGGGAAAGGCGACCACGTCAATGCTGAAGACGATCACTCGACGGTGGGCAGCGGTATGTGAGTCGTGTCAGGGCACTTCCTGTGTGGGATTTCAGGGAGATCATGATCTTCGGGGGTTGATCCGTCCGCTGCGCATGGCTGTCTCGGCCTGGACCCGCCTGCGCGCCATCCGGCCGTGCACAAGCAGCTCTCACCGGCGCATGAGCGCGGCGGATTCGCAAGGTCAGTACGCGTGAGCCGCGGTGACCTCTGCGGAACGGGCCAGGGCCTGTTGGGCGTCCGAACCGCGCAGGGCCAGCAGGGTGAGGGCCAGTGCGTCAACCACGACGAGATGAGCGAGGCGGCCCGCAACGGCTTCGAGGCCGAGGGTGAGGTCCTGGCCGCCGGCAAGGAGCGTGCACTGGCTGGTCTCGGTCAGCGGTGAACGGGCGTAGCTGGTGCGCGAGATGACGGTGGCTCCGCGCGCGTGGGCCCGTCGGGCGGCGTCCACGGTGGTGCGGGTGGCGCCGGTGTGGCTGACGGCCAGGCAGACGGCGTCCGGCGGAAGCAGCGAGGCGGCCACCTCGGCGGTGAGTGGGTCGGTGGGGGCGTCGACGGCGCAGCCGAGGGCTCTGAGGCGGTAGGCCGCGTCGGTGGCCACGGCGGTGGACAGGCCTGCACCGATGACCAGGATCCGGCTCGCGCGGTGCAGCGCCTCGGCGGCGGTGCGCAGGTGGTCGGGAGAGACGGTCGTGGATAGCCCGTCCAGGGCCTCGCGTGCCGCTTGCACGGTGTCGGCCAACGCGCGGGAGGCGGGATCGGCGCCTTCCGGCGTGGTGGGCCGGGGCGCCTCCCTGGCCGCCGTGATCTTCACCTCCTGATAGCCGCGGAAGCCCAGCCGCTGACAGGCGCGGATCACGGAGGAGGGCGCCGTGTGCGCCATCGCGGCGACGTCACTGACGCTCAGCCGGACCAGCTCGGGGCCCACCGGCTGGCACGGACTCCTTGGGTGCGCGGACGGCGGCCGAGGAGCACCCTGGAAGCAGGTGTTCCGGAGGTGACCGTCATGATGAAGACCGTTGTGGGATGGCACGTCGAGCTGGAGTTCCAGGAGGACGGCCAGCACACCCGGGCGGCGGCGCTGGTCCGCTTGCCCGACGGCAGCGAGGTCCGGGCCCACGGCAGGGCCAGCCGCCACCACACCGACTCCAATCAGCCGCGGGTCGGCGAGGAGATCGCCGGCGCAAGGGCCCTGAACGAACTCGCCATGCAGCTCCTGACCAAGGCACACGGCGAGATCGACGAGGCCTCGGGCCGCACGTCGCAACCCATCCATGTCTGAACTCCCGCCCGCACGGGGGCCACGCGGTGCGTGACGCCTATGCCGGCGACGTTCGTAGCGCGTGGACAAGGGCCTGGGCCCGCGGGTCCGCCGTCACATTGGGGTGGAAGCCGTTGGTGACGTAGGCGAAGGCGATGGCCGAGTCCGGGTCGGCGAAGGCCAGGGCGCCGCCGCGGCCGGGGTGGCCGAAGGAACCGGGGCCGAGCAGGGGGGACGCGGGACTGTGCAGCATGTGGCCGAGCCCGAAGCGTGTGGGGGCCACCAGCACGCGGTCGGGCCCGGCGGAGTGCTCCGTGCGGGCCAGTTCCATGGTCTGCGGGGTGAACAGGCGGGTGCCGCCGTCCACCTCGCCGATCAGGGCCGCGTAGAAGCGGGCCAGACCGTCGGCCGTGGCGATGCCGTTGGACGCGGGCAGGACCGCCGCGCGGTAGGCGGGGTCGTTCTCGTCGGGCAGCGGGCTGATCGCCGCGAACGCCCGCCGGGTCAGCGACTCCGGGTCCGCGTACGCCTCGGCCACGGACCGCTTGGGGCGGGTGCGAAGGCCCGTGGCGGAGCGCGGCGGCTCCACCTGGCCCACCCGGCCCACACGCGCGGCCTCTCCCGCCGGCAGCCCCACCCACAGGTCGGCCCCCACCGGGTCGGCCACCTCGCGCGCGATCCACTCGCCGATCGTCCGGCCCGTGACCCGCCGCACCAGCTCGCCGGTCAGCCAGCTGTACGTCTGCGCGTGGTAGCCGTGGTCCGTGCCCGGCTCCCAGACCGGTGCCTGCGCGGCGACCGCCTCGGCGCCCAGCGCCGGATCGGCGGCCTGCTCCGGTGTCAGCGGCCGGTCGAGGACGGGGACGCCCGCACGGTGGGCGAGCAGGTCGCGGACGCGGGTCCGCTCCTTGCCCGCCGCCTTGTACTCGGGCCAGTGCGCCCCCACCGGCGCGTCCAGGTCCAGCTCCCCGCGCTGGTGCAGCAGCAGGAGTACGGCGGCGGCGACACCCTTGGTCGCCGAGCGCACGATCTGCGCGGTGCCCCGCTCCCAGGGCGCCGAGTCCGCCGTACCGTCGACGTCCCGCGCCCCCGCCCACAGGTCCACGACCCTGTGCCCGTCCCGGTACACGGCCACCGCCGCGCCCCGCTCGCCCCGCAGCGCGAAGTTCGCCGCGAACGCCTCCCCGACCGGCTCGAAGCCCTCGGCCACTGTGCCGTGCACGTCCACGTCCGCCACTCCTTCCGCTCTTCGCCCGCGACAGTGGGTGCAACCGGTGGCCCCCGCCTGCGATTCCTGGGGCCGGCCGGCTCGGCACGATCGTTACGTCGACGTTGCCCGCGCGTCTGCTCGTCCCGACCCGTCACGCGCCCGTCGTCACGGACCGCGGGTCGAAGCCGAAGGGGAGCTCCAGGCGGTGGGCGCGCATCAGCGCGTCGTCGGCGAGCAGCTCGCCGGTGGGGCCGTCCGCCGCGATCACGCCGTCGCTCAGGACGAGCGAGCGCGGGCACAACTCCAGCGCGTACGGCAGGTCGTGGGTGACCATGAGCACCGTCACGTCCAACGAGCGCAGGATGTCGGCCAGTTCACGGCGCGAGGCGGGGTCCAGGTTGGACGAGGGCTCGTCCAGGACCAGGATCTCCGGCTCCATGGCGAGGACGGTCGCCACCGCGACCCGGCGGCGCTGGCCGAAGGAGAGGTGGTGCGGCGGCCGGTCGGCGAAGTCCCCCATGCCGACCCGCCCCAGGGCCGTGGCGACCCGCGCCTCCAGCTCCGGCCCCTTCAGCCCGGCCGCCGCGGGCCCGAAGGCCACGTCCTCCCGCACGGTCGGCATGAACAACTGGTCGTCCGGATCCTGGAAGACGATGCCGACCTTCTGCCGGATCTCGGCCATGTGCTTCCTGCCGACCGGCAGCCCGGCGACCGTCACCGTCCCGGTGCCCCCGCTCAGGATGCCGTTCAGATGCAGCACGAGGGTGGTCTTCCCGGCGCCGTTGGGGCCGAGCAGGGCGACCCGTTCGCCGCGCCCGATGCTGAAGTCGACGCCGAACAGGGCCTGGTGGCCGTCGGGGTAGGCGAAGGCGAGGCCGGAAATCTCCAGCGACAGTGTCACCAAACCCTCCGAATCCCACCGCGTGATCGGGTGATGTCGGCGCCGAACGGTGCGTTGCGAGAGCCAAGCACGCGCCATCTCCTTGACGTTGACGTCAACCGGGCTGGTCTCAACCCGGCTGGTGTTGATCGTGTAAGACTCGGTCGTCCGCTGGACGGCCGAGCAGCGTGAGCCAGGAATCCCTTTTGCGCGCAAGGGGGAGGAGTCAAAGGACCCATCCCAGCAGACAGACGACGAGGGCCGCGCCCGGGAGGGCCAGGGCGTACGACCACTGCGCCCGGGACGCGGTCACCTCGTCGATGACCGGCATCGAACCGGCGTAGCCCCGGCTCACCATGGCCAGGTGCACGCGCTCCCCGCGCTCGTAGGAGCGGATGAACAGCGCGCCCGCGGACTTGGCGAGCACGCCCCAGTGCCGTATCCCGCGCGCCTCGAACCCGCGTGACTCGCGGGCGATCCGCATCCGCCGCATCTCGTCGGTGATGACGTCGCCGTAGCGGATCATGAAGGACGCGATCTGCACCAGCAGCGGCGGCAGCTTCAGGCGTTGCAGGCCCAGCAGCAGTTCGCGGAGTTCCGTGGTGCTCGCCAGCAGTACGGACGCGGCGACGCCGAGGGTGCCCTTGGCCAGCACGTTCCAGGCGCCCCACAGGCCGTTCACGCTCAGGGACAGCCCGAGGACGTCCACCCGCTCGCCCTGGGCCACGAACGGCATGAGCACCGCGAACGCGACGAACGGGACCTCGATCAGCAGCCGCTTGAGCAGGAAGCCGGCGGGCACGCGGGCGGCGGAGGCGACGACGGCGAGCAGGGCGGCGTATACGGCGAACGCCCACATCGCCTCCCGCGGGGTCGACACCACGACCACGACGAAGGCGAAGGCCGCGGCCAGTTTGGTGTGCGGCGGCAGTGCGTGCACGGGGGAGTGCCCGTGCCGGTACAGCCGGTGCGCGTGGCCCGCCCCCATGTCAGACGGCCTGAGAGGAGGGAGTGGAGGGCTCGGCGGCCGTACGCCGCCTGCGGACCACCCAGAAGACCGTGCTGCCCGCGACGACGGTCGCCCCGACGCCGATCACGCCCGCGAGCCCGCCGGACAGCCGGGCGTCGGAGACGTCCTTCACGCCGTAGTCGGCGAGTGGGGAGCCGGCCGAGGCGTGCCGTTCCTCCTTCTTGTCGATGCCCTGGTCGTGGGCGACCTTCTCCAGGCCGTCGGGGTTGGCCGAGGCGTAGAAGCTGACGAAACCGGCGAGGACGAGGGAGGTGACCAGGCCGGTGATCCACAGCTTGCGGTGGGACCGGGCGGTGGCGGGCACGGGCGCCGGGTCGGCCGCGGGGGCGTCGACGAGTTCGCCGTTCACCCGCAGCTTCAGGCGCTGCTCCAGGCCGCGCGCGCCGTACACCAGGTCCGGGCGCACGGCGATGACGGCGCCGACGGTCAGCGCGGTGATCGCGGCCTCGCCGATGCCGATCAGGACGTGCACGCCGATCATGGCGGTGGCGACCTTGCCGATCGCCACGTCGGTGGTGCCGCCGACCGCGTAGATCAGCGTGAAGGCGACGGCGGCGGCCGGGACGGAGAGGAGCGCGGCGGCGAAGGAGGCCGCGGTGACCGAGCGGCGGCTCCGCGGGAGCACCTTCACCAGTCCGCGGAAGACGGCGTAGGCCACCACCGTCGTGACGATCGCCATGTCGGTGATGTTGACGCCGAGCGCGGTCAGGCCGCCGTCGGCGAAGAGGATGCCCTGCATGAGCAGGACGACACTGACGCAGAGGACCCCGGTGAAGGGGCCCACGAGTATCGCGGCCAGTGCCCCGCCGAGGAGGTGGCCGCTGGTGCCGGCCGCGACAGGGAAGTTCAGCATCTGCACGGCGAAGATGAACGCCGCGACGAGACCGGCCAGCGGCGCGGTCCGTTCGTCGAGTTCCCGGCGCGCACCGCGCAGGCTCACGGCGACGGCGCCGGCGGCGACGACTCCGGCGACGGCGGAGGTGGGGGCGTTGATGAATCCGTCAGGCACATGCACCGTTCGATGATAAAGGCTTGTTGCGAACCTCTTGCAAGAGCGACGACCTCGTGGATGTGCGCCGTTCCCCTGATGTTCGAGGAGCGCAATCCTGTAAATGTGCGACATTGGAGGGAAAGCGGATGCGTAGCCCTCGCACAGGTCACACAGCGTAAGGGGTCGTCCGATGTCGGTAGTCGAACAGCACGCACGAGCCCACATCCTCACGGACGACGTCCCCGACGACGTCGGGGCCGTCCCGGTCGTCCTGCGCTACGACCCCCTTCAGGATCCGCGCGCCGTGCGGGTCGACCTGCCCGGCCCGCACGAGTGGACCTTCCCCCGGTCACTGCTCGAACAGGGGCTGCGCGCCCCGGCCGGCAGCGGTGACGTGCGGGTGTGGCCCTGCGGCCGGGTGCAGGCCGTGATCGAGTTCCACTCCGCGCGCGGTGTCTCGGTGGTGCAGCTCGAGACGAAGACGGTGCTCAGGTTCCTGCGGCGGACCTATCGGGCGTCGGCGTCACCGGCGGTCGTCGCCCACCGGTGACGCCACGGGTGACGAGGATCCGCCGGTGACGCAGACGGACTCACGTCACCGTGATGTGTCCCGCCGCCGTCAGCTCCCCGCCTTCAGCAGGGACGCCACTATCGGACCGGCCGTGTCGCCGCCATGGCCGCCCGCCTGGACGACACCCGCGGCTGCGAGGTCGCCGCGGTATGCGGTGAACCAGCCGTTGGCCTTCTTCTGGTTGTCGACCTCTGCGGAGCCCGTCTTCGCGCCGTAGTCCGGGCCGAGGCCGGCCATGGCCTGGGCGGCCGTGCCGTACGCGGCGGTGTACTGCATCACCTCGCGCAGCTGGGACAGTGTGGAGGCGGACATCGTCCGGGAGGCCGTGGCCAGCTTGCGGTTGTCGACGGACGGGGAGACCAGGTACGGCTGGTGGAAGACACCCGCCTTGACCGTCGCGGCCACCGACGCCATGTTCAGCGGGTTCATGCGGACTCCGCCCTGCCCGATGAGTGAGGCGGCCATCGGGGCCGCCGACTGCACCGGGACCGCGCCGTCGAAGGACGGCACCCCGATCGCCCAGTTGTCCAGCGCCAGGCCGAAGACCTGCTGGGCCTGCTGGGTCAGGTCGGAGTTCTTCAGCTTCCCCGCCTGGCTGATGAAGGCCGTGTTGCAGGAGCGGGCGAAGCTCGCCTTGAAGGTGCCGCCCTTGATCTCGAACTTCTTGTCGTTGTGGAACTTCCAGCCACCGTAGGTGAAGGTCTTCGGGCAGGGGTGCGGCTTGTCCGCCGAGGCCAGGTTCTTCTCGAAGAGCAGCGACGAGGTGACGATCTTCATCGTGGAGCCGGGGGCGAGGGAACCCTGTAGGGCCGTGTTGAAGCCGTGGTTGGAGTTCGCCACCGCGAGGATCTCGCCGGTCGACGGACGCATCACGACCACCGAGGCCCGCTCGGTCCTGGACACCTCCTTCTCGGCCGCCGCCTGGAGGGACGGGCTCAGTGTCGTCTTCACCGTGCCCGGCGTGCCCTTGCTCAGCTCGACGAGCGTCTTGTCGGACAGCTCGGCCTTCTTCGACGCCTTGCCGCGGATCACGCGCAGTTCCACGCCCGCGCTGCCGCCGGCCGTCTCGCCGTACTTCTCGCGCAGCCCGTCCAGGACCGGGCCCAGCGACGGGTACTCGGCGGTGGTCATCTCGTCGCCGTCCCGGTCGAGGGCCTTGACCGGCGGGGTGCCGGACTCTCCGGTGACGAGGCTGTCGCCGTCCTTCAGCTCGGGGTGCACGACGGAGGCGTGCCAGTCCACGACCGGCTTGCCGTCCGCGGCGCCCCGGACGACGGTCAGCGCGCTGTCGTACGTCAGCGGCTTGGTCAGCCCCTTGTACGAGACCGTGGTCTTCACGGAGAACGGCACCTTGCCGCCCGCGGCGGTGCCCGCGGTCAGGGTGACGTCCTTCAGGTGCGCGTCCTTGGCGTAGGCGGTCAGCAGGGCGGTGGCCGCCGCGGTGTCGGTGGTCGCGGCGGCCGCCTCGGCGGGCTTGCCCTGCTGCCAGGCCGCCAGGAACCCCTCGGCCGCGGTCCGCACCTCTGCCGCCGACAGCGGGCCGGTCTTCTTCTCGGCCTCGCCGTGGCCGGCCGAGGTCTGCGTCCCGTCGTCGGCCCCCGCACCGCCCCTGTACAGCGCGTAGGCGCCGATGCCGGCACCGACGACGACCACGGCGATCACCCCGCCGACCACGGCCGGAGTCGTCTTCCGTCGCTCGGCGACGCGCCTTCTCTTGCCCACTGCCTTCCGTCCTCCGCCAATCCCCCGGGGCCCCGTAGCCCCACTGCCCCCACGATCCTCAATGACGGCCCCACCCTAGGGCCTCTCTCGCGGATGCGTCCGGGGGGTGGGGTTCCGGTCCATCCCGGGGCCGGGTCCCGCTGCGCGGGGGCCGGGTCTCGCCCGGGGCGGGGGTGCCGGTCCTGCCGGGAGTGGGCTGTCAGTTGCCCGTCCGGGCGTGCTGCCTGTCCGGGCGTGCGATCCGGCCGGGCGATGCTGCCCGACCGGTGTGTGGTCGTTCGAAGGCCGTCAGCCCGCCGTGCGCAGGACGGCCGCCACGATCGGGCCCGCCGCGTCGCCGCCGTGGCCGCCCTCCTGGGTCATGGCGGCGGCCGCCATGTCGTTGCGGTAACCGGTGAACCAGCTGTTGGACCTGACCTGGCCGTCCACCTCGGCGGAGCCGGTCTTCGCGCCGATGCTGCCGCCGAGACCGGACATCGCCGGGGCCGCGGTGCCGCTGACGGCGGTGCGGTTCATCATCTGCCGCAGCTGGGCGACCGTGGCCGCCGACAGGCCCCGGGCCTGGGCCAGCGGGCGACCGTCGAGCTTGGAGGACACGATGACGGGCTGGCGGAAGGTGCCGGTCATCGCGGTCGCCGTCACCGACGCCATGTTCAGCGGGCTCATCTGGACCTGGCCCTGCCCGATCAGGTTGGCGGCGGTGTCCGGGCCGCCGGAGGCGGGGACGGAGCCGTCGAAGGACGGTATGCCGACCTTCCAGTCGTCCCGGCCGAGCCCGAAGCGCTCCTCGGCCTCCTTGGTCAGGGAGTCCACCTGGACCTCGTCCGCGTACTTCACGAACGCCGTGTTGCAGGACCGGGCGAAGCTCTCCGAGAGGGTGGCGTGCTCGTTGGGCGGCATGTTCTTGAGGTTGTGGAAGGTCTGGCTCTGCCACACCGCCTCGTTCGGGCAGGGTGCGGGACCGGCGGCCGTCGTGATCCCGTTGTCGATGAGGGTCGCCGCGCTGATGATCTTCATGGTCGAGCCGGGCGCGAGCCGGCCGAGGAAGGCCGCGTTGAAACCGTCGGCCCGGTGGTTGGCGACCGCGAGCACCTCGCCGGTGGACGGCTTCACGGCGACCACGGACGACTCGGCATACCGCCGCACGGCCTGCTCGGCCGCCGCCTGCGCACTCGCGCTGAGGGTGGTGCGCAGCTTGCCCGGCCGGCCCTTGGCGAGGGTGATCAGCGGGGTCTCGGCGGCGCCGGTGTCCTCGTGCCGGATGCTCAGCTCGACCGCCGGCTCGCCGCCCGCCTTGTCGCCGTACTTGGCCCGCAGCTCGTCCAGGATCGGCCCGAGCGAGGGGTACTTCTCCTTGGTCAGCACGGCGCCGTCGCGATCGACGGCCTCGATCGGCGGGGACGCCGACTCTCCGGTGACGAGCGTGTCCCCCTTGACCAGGTCGGGGTGGACGACCGAAGGCTGCCAGTCGACCAGCGGCTGGTGGGTGGACACGCCCCGCACGATGCTCAGCCGGCTGTCGTAGGCCAGCGGCTCGGACTTCCCGTCGTACGACACGGTGGCCTTGACCGAGAAGGGCACGGTGGTCCCGGAGGCGGTCCCGGGCGTGATCTTCACATCGGTGATGTGCGCGTCGCGTCCGTAGGCCGTGAGCAACTGCTCGGCCGCCTCGGGGAAGTCCGTGTACGACGCGGCCTCCGCCGCCTCGTTCTTCTCCCAGGCCGCGAAGAACTTCGCCGAGGTCTCCTTCACCTCGTCCCGGCTCGGCGGCCCGGTCCTGGCGGGCGCCGGCCCGCCGCCGGCGACCGTGTCCCCGTTCAGCGCGGACACGAAGTTGTACGTCCCGTACCCCGCCCCGCCGATCATCAGGGCGAACACCCCGCCGACGACGGCGGCCTTGACCCCCTTGCGCATGGAAGCGCTCCCTCCCCGTTGCGGCCCCACCGCACTGTAAGTGGCCGCCGGGGAAACGGTGAGGGCTGTCTTCGAATGGTGTCCGAACAGTGATCAGCCCGCTGACTCAAACCCAGGTATCAAGCCACATACGTGAACGCCAGGAGTCGATGGGGATCGCCGTGCCGGTGTACAGCGGCCAGAAGTAGACGAAGTTCCAGGCGATCAGCAGGAACAGGACGCCCGCGCCGGTCGCGCCCGCGACGCGGCGGGTCTCCGAGGAGCCGGGCGGGCCCACGATCGCGCCGATCAGCATCGCCACCGCCAGGCAGAGGAAGGGGAGGAAGACGATGGCGTAGAAGAAGAAGATCGTGCGCTCCTGGTACATGAACCAGGGCAGGTAGCCGGCGGCGGCGGCGCAGGCGATGGCACCCGCGCGCCAGTCGCGGCGGAAGAACCAGCGCCACAGGACGTACACCAGCGCGGCGCAGGCCGCCCACCACAGCATCGGGGTGCCGAGGGCGAGGACCTCGCGGGCGCACTTGCCGACCGCGTCCTTGGGACAGCCCGCCGTGCCGGGCGAGGGCGACTCGTAGAAGTACGACACCGGGCGGCCGTCGACGATCCAGCTCCACGGGTTGGACTGGTAGGTGTGCGGCGAGGACAGGCCGACGTGGAACTTGAAGACCTCGTGCTCGTAGTGCCACAGGCTGCGCAGCCAGTCCGGCAGAAAGGTGAAGAAGCCGCCCTTGCCGTCGGTCACGGCCCAGTCGCGGTAGTAGCCGCCGGTGCCGTCGGCGGGGGAGCGGATCCAGCCGGTCCAGGAGGCCAAGTAGACGGCGATCGCGACCGGGACCGTGGCCAGGAACGTGATGCCGGTGTCCCGCTCCAGCACGGCCAGGTACGGGTGCCGGGCGCCGGCCACCTTGCGGGAGCCGACGTCCCACAAGACGGCCATCACACAGAACGCGGCCAGGATGTAGAGCCCGTTCCACTTGGTGCCGGACGCCAGGCCGAGCATGACGCCCGCCGCCCAGCGCCAGGGGCGCCACCCCAGGCGGGCCGTCCGGGCCACCCAGTCGTCGGGACGGACCCGTCCGTCGGCGTCGGCGGGGAGGGCGGCGGCGAGTTTCTCCCGGGTCCGGTCGCGGTCGATCAGCAGGCAGCCGAAGGCGGCCAGCACGAAGAACATCAGCACGCCGTCCAGCAGCGCGGTCCGGCTCATCACGAAGTGCAGGCCGTCCACCGCCATCAGCGCGCCCGCAAGGCAGCCGAGGAAGGTGGAGCGCAGGAGGCGCCGGCCGATCCGGCACAGCATCAGCACCGACAGCGTGCCGAGCAGGGCCGTCATGAAACGCCAGCCGAACGGGTCGAACCCGAAGAGCAGCTCGCCGAGGCCGATCACGTACTTGCCGACCGGCGGGTGCACGACATAGGCCGCGTCCGAGGGGATGGGGATGTGCCCGCCGGTCTTGAGGATCAGGTCGTTGGCGTTCTTGTCCCAGTTGACCTCGAAGCCGCGGTGGACGAGCGCCCACGCGTCCTTGGCGTAGTACGTCTCGTCGAATATCACCGCCTTCGGGCTGCCCAGATTCCAGAACCGAAGCGCGCCCGCCACCAGCGTGACCAGCAGCGGACCGCCCCAGCCCGACCAGCGGACGATCCGGTCGGCGAGGTTCCGCGGGATGCCGAGGGCCGCCCACAGGCGCTCACCGGGCTGCGCATAGGGCGGCACCAGACGGTCGACGACACCACTGCCGCCGCTCGCGGGCCCCGCGGAGTAGCCGAAGCGGCGCAGGCGCTGCTGCCACGTCGGCCGCTGGTCGTGCGGGGCCGGGCCCTGCCGGGTGTCCGTGTGGGACGCGGTACTGGTCACCGCGCCATCGTAGGGAACCGTGCTGTGTGAGTCCCGCGCATGGCCGGTACCGGCCGGGACGCGTCCGCCCGCGACGGCACTTGAGAGGATGGGGTGCGTGACTGGAACCCTTGTTTTGGCGGGCACTCCCATCGGCGACGTCCAGGACGCTCCGCCCCGGCTCGCCGAGGAGCTGGCCGGCGCGGACGTGGTAGCCGCCGAGGACACCCGGCGGCTGCGCCGGCTCGCCCAGGCGCTCGGCGTCACCCCGAAGGGGCGCGTGGTGTCGTACTTCGAGGGCAACGAGGCCGCCCGCACACCGGAGCTGGTCGAGGAACTGCTCGGCGGGGCGCGGGTGCTGCTGGTGACGGACGCGGGCATGCCGTCCGTGTCCGACCCGGGCTACCGGCTGGTCGCGGCCGCCGTGGAGCAGGACGTCCGGGTGACGGCCGTGCCGGGCCCGTCCGCCGTGCTCACCGCGCTCGCGCTGTCCGGGCTGCCGGTCGACCGGTTCTGTTTCGAGGGGTTCCTGCCGCGCAAGGCGGGCGAGCGGCTGACCCGGCTGCGGGAGGTCGCGGACGAGCGGCGCACGCTGGTCTACTTCGAGGCCCCGCACCGGCTCGACGACACGCTCGCGGCGATGGCCGAGGTGTTCGGCGCCGAGCGGCGGGCCGCCGTGTGCCGGGAGCTGACCAAGACCTACGAGGAGGTGCGGCGCGGCGGGCTCGGGGAGCTGGCCGCGTGGGCCGCCGAGGGCGTGCGCGGCGAGATCACCGTCGTGGTCGAGGGGGCGCCCGAGAAGGGGCCCGAGGAGATCGGCGCCGAGGAACTGGTGCGCCGGGTACGGGTCCGCGAGGAGGCCGGGGAACGCCGCAAGGAGGCCATCGCGGCGGTCGCCGCCGAGGCGGGGGTGCCCAAGCGGGAGGTGTTCGACGCGGTGGTCGCCGCCAAGCGCGCGGGGGCGTGAGACCTCGCTCACACCCGCTCTGAGCAGGGCGCATCTCTGATGAGCGGGCGCCCCATGGGGCGGCAAAGAGCCGTCCGGGAAGGCAAAGGGACTTCGGCCGTCGGAGGGACCCTTTGGCAAGCGGGGACCAAAACGCCTCCAACACTCCCCAGGCCTTGTGCGTGGCGGACGGCGGAGGAGTTCACTGGACGGCGGGACAACCCTCCCTTTTGCCCAGCGGACACGAGGAGCTGGCGTGAGCGACATCCAAGGGCAGCGGTACGGCCACCGCAGTACGGCCACCGCCGTCGTCAACGAGTCCTATTCCTTCGCCTGCATGAGGTGCGGGCACGGCTGGGAGCAGTCGTACGAGATAGAGCACTACACGGACGGCGACGGCAACGAGTGCGTGCGGTACGTGGCGGACGGCCGTGTCGTGCCGTCCCCGCTGAGCCGGCCGAACTGCCAGAACTGCGACGGTCGCGTCGTCCGGATCATGATGGCCGGCCGGGTGTCGTCCGCGCAGAGCCATCTGCACCGGCACGAGGAGCCGCGGCACCGGCCGGCGGCACCCGTGGTGGACCGGGTCGAGACGTCCCCGCCGGGGGAGGAGGCGGCGGACCGCGTGCAGGACGCCCACACCGGCCACGACGACCACCACTGGCATCTGTCGGACCTGCTGCACCCCTTCCACCGCAAGGCGGGCTGAGGAGCGCCGGCGGACGGCGAACGATGAGGACCAGCCCCTTCCGTAGGATCGGGGCATGCCTTCGAACGCCGACAAGAACGCGGCGCCCCCGCTTCCGGAGCCGCTCCGGATACCGGTCGCCGACTCCCACACCCACCTCGACATGCAGTCCGGCACGGTCGAGGTGGGCCTGGCCAAGGCCGCGTCGGTGGGCGTGACGACGGTCGTCCAGGTCGGCTGCGACGTCAACGGCTCGAGGTGGGCCGCCGAGACGGCCGCGGCGTACGACAGCGTCCATGCGACGGTCGCCCTGCACCCGAACGAGGCCCCGCGCATCGTGCACGGCGATCCCATCGAGGGGGCGTCGCGAAGCGACTCGGACAAGGGTGGTGGTGGGCGACTGGCGGGATGGTCGCGGCAGGGCGCGCGCGAGCCGGGCGGGGACGCCGGGCTGGACGAGGCCCTGGCCGAGATCGACCGGCTGGCCGCGCTGCCCCAGGTCAAGGGCGTCGGCGAGACCGGGCTCGACTACTTCCGCACCGGCCCCGAGGGCAAGGCGGCGCAGGAGCGGTCCTTCCGCGCCCACATCGAGATCGCCAAGCGGCACGGCAAGGCCCTCGTCATCCACGACCGGGACGCGCACGCCGACGTCCTGCGCGTCCTCAAGGAGGAGGGTGCCCCCGAGCGGACGGTGTTCCACTGCTACTCGGGCGACGCGGAGATGGCCGAGGTGTGCGCCCGTGCCGGCTACTACATGTCCTTCGCCGGCAACGTCACCTTCAAGAACGCCCAGAACCTGCGGGACGCCCTCGCCGTCGCCCCGCTGGAACTGGTCCTGGTGGAGACGGACGCGCCCTTCCTGACCCCGGCGCCGTACCGCGGACGGCCCAACGCCCCGTACCTCGTTCCGGTCACGGTGCGTGCGATGGCCGCCGTGCGCGGCATCGACGAGGACACCCTGGCGACGGCGCTGGCGGACAACACGGCCCGCGCTTTCGGCTACTGAGCGCACCCGGAGCGCTTTGGAGAGTGACGGGCGCTCCGCTAGGTTCTGGCCGCGTGAGCGATCTGCGGTACGAGGCCTACGGAACTTACGGCTCTTACGGCGTATACGAGGCATGCGAGAGCTATGAGCCTTACGGGCCGTACAGCCCGTACGAGCAGGACGGCGGACCGTACGAGCAGTACAACCCGTATGCGCAGTGCGACCCACATGTGCAGTACAACCCGTATGTGGAGTACGAGCAGTACGAGCAGCACGGCCCGTACCGGCAGTACGAGCGCGCCGTCGTCCGCGACGACGTGCACACCGCTCAGACGCTGCCGTGCGGGCCCCACGTGTCGCCGTACGCGGACCCGTACCGGCCCGCCTACGAGTCCCTCCGCCGGTCCACCGCCCACGAGCCCACCGAGCCGGTACTGCCCCGGCAGACCCGTCAGGCCGGAAGCGGTACGGGCAGCGGCGCAGGGAGCGGCACGCACCGGGGCGCGCGGCGGCGCGGGGCGCGGTACACGGAGCGGCCGGAGGCGTGCGTGCGCCGGCTGCTGCCCCGCGCGCTGGTCGTCGCGTTCCTGGCGGGCGGGACCACCGCGTTCGTGGCCGAGGACAAGGCGATCGAGCTCAGCGTCGACGGCAGCGGGCGCACCCTGCACACCTTCGCCGACGACGTCTCCGGACTGCTGGCCGACGAGGGCGTCCGGCTCGGGCCGCACGATGTGGTGCTGCCCGCCCCGGAGGCCGCGCTCACCAGCGGCGACGAGATCACCGTCCGCCATGGCCGGCCGGTCCGGCTCACGCTCGACGGACACCGCCGCGAGGTGTGGACGACAGCGCGCACGGTCGAGGAGGCGCTCGGGCAACTGGGTGTGCGCGCGGAGGGCGCGTATCTGTCGGCCGCGCGCTCGAAGCCCATCGGCCGCGCCGGACTCGTGCTCGACGTGCGCACCGAGCGTGCGGTGACCGTCATGGCGGACGGCCGCGCCCGCACCGTCCGCACCAACGCGGCCACCGTGCGGGACGTGGTGGAGGAGGCCGGGATCACCCTGCGGGGCCAGGACACCACCTCCGTGGCGCCGGGCAGTTTCCCGCGCGACGGGCAGACGGTCAGCGTGCTGCGGATCACCGGGAGCCGGGAGGCGCGCGAGGAGCTCATCCCGTTCGCCGTGCGGCGCGCCGCCGACCCGTCCCTGTTCAAGGGCACGGAGGTAGTCGAGCGGGCCGGGCAGCCGGGCGTGCGCCGGATCACGTACTCCGTGCGCACGGTCAACGGCGTGCGGCAGCGGCCGTGGCGCGTGGGGTCGGAGGTCGTGCGCGCGCCGCGGACGCAGATCGTGAAGGTCGGCACCAAGGCGCACCCGCGGTCGGTACGGGGCGCCGACCACCTCGACTGGCAGGGGCTGGCGCAGTGCGAGTCCGGCGGCCGGCCGGACGCCGTGGACCCCTCGGGCACGTACGGCGGCCTGTACCAGTTCGACGAAGGCACCTGGCACAGACTCGGCGGCCGGGGCCGCCCCCAGGACGCCCCGGCGCAGGAGCAGACCCACCGCGCGAAGAAGCTGTACGTGATCCGGGGCGCGAGCCCCTGGCCCCGCTGCGGTGACCGGCTGCGGGGGTAGGCCGGCGGCGGGTGCGGGCGAGCCGTCCCCTGGTGCGCCGGCCTCCGCTTCGGGCGGCCGCGGGCCGGCCCCGGCTCCGGGCGGCCGTGGCAATCGGCTCACCCACGCCCCCGTACCCTTGTGCCGTGAGCAGCCCCGCCCCCGACGCCCTCCTGGGCCCCGCCGACGTCCGCGAACTGGCGGCAGCACTCGGCGTACGCCCCACCAAGCAACGCGGCCAGAACTTCGTGATCGACGCGAACACCGTCCGCCGCATCGTCCGCACCGCCGACGTCCACCCCGAGGACGTGGTCGTCGAGGTCGGCCCGGGGCTCGGCTCCCTCACCCTCGCCCTGCTGGAGGCCGCCGACCGGGTCACCGCCGTCGAGATCGACGACGTACTCGCCGCCGCGCTGCCCGCGACCGTCGCCGCCCGCATGCCGGAGCGCGCCGGCCGTTTCGCGCTGGTCCACTCCGACGCCATGCACGTCACCGAGCTGCCGGGCCCCGCGCCCACCGCCCTGGTCGCGAACCTCCCCTACAACGTGGCCGTGCCCGTCCTGCTGCACATGCTCGACACCTTCCCGAGCATCGAGCGCACCCTCGTGATGGTGCAGGCGGAGGTCGCCGACCGGCTCGCGGCGGCGCCCGGCTCGAAGGTCTACGGCGTGCCGTCCGTGAAGGCCAACTGGTACGCCGAGGTCAAGCGGGCCGGGGCCATCGGCCGCACTGTGTTCTGGCCCGCGCCGAACGTCGACAGCGGACTGGTGTCCCTGGTCCGGCGCACGGAACCGATCAGGACCACCGCCACCAAGCAGGAGGTCTTCGCCGTCGTCGACGCGGCCTTCGCCCAGCGCCGCAAGACCCTGCGGGCCGCGCTCGCCGGGTGGGCCGGGTCGGCCGCGGCGGCGGAGGCGGCCCTGGTCGCCGCCGGGGTCTCCCCGCAGGCGCGGGGCGAGTCGCTGACGGTGGAGGAGTTCGCACGGATCGCCGAACACAAGGAGACCGGTAAGTGAGCGTCACCGTACGCGTCCCGGCCAAGGTCAACGTCCAGCTCGCGGTCGGCGCCGCCCGCCCGGACGGCTTCCACGACCTGGCGAACGTCTTCCTCGCGGTCGGCCTGTACGACGAGGTCACGGTCACCGAGGCCGACGAGCTGCGCGTGACGTGCGCGGGCCCGGACGCCGGCCAGGTCCCCATGGACCGTACGAACCTCGCCGCCCGCGCGGCCCTCGCCCTCGCCGAACGCCACGGGCGCAGCCCCGCCGTGCACATCCACATCGCCAAGGACATCCCGGTCGCCGGGGGCATGGCGGGCGGCAGCGCGGACGGCGCGGGCGCGCTGGTGGCCTGTGACGCGCTGTGGGGCACGAACGCCTCCCGCGACGAACTCCTTGGCATCTGCGCCGAGTTGGGCAGTGATGTGCCGTTCAGCCTGGTGGGCGGGGCGGCGCTGGGCACCGGGCGCGGGGAGAAGCTGCGCCCGCTGGAGGTCGGCGGCACCTTCCACTGGGTGTTCGCGATGGCCGACGGCGGGCTGTCCACCCCGGCGGTGTTCCGCGAGTTCGACCGGCTCGGCGAGGGCACGGACATCCCCGAACCGGTCGCCTCCGAGGACCTGCTGGCCGCCCTGGAGAAGGGGGACACCGCCGCCCTCGCCGCGGCGCTCTCCAACGACCTCCAGCCCGCCGCGCTCTCCCTGCGCCCGTCCCTCGCCAACACCCTCGCGGCGGGTCGCGCGGCGGGAGCACTGGCGGGCCTGGTGTCGGGCTCGGGACCGACGACGGCGTTCCTCGTGGCCGACGCGGAGGCGGCGACCGCGGTGGCTCGGGCCTTGCTCGCGTCGGGGACCTGCCGTGCGGCCCGGGCCGCCGGGTCGCCGGCGGCGGGGGCGACGGTGCTCTGAGGCACTGACGTCTCGGATTCGCTCGAAACCCGTCAGATCGATGTCGGGGCTTGATACCGGTGGGCTCGCGTATTCAACTGTCGTGTAATGGTCCGTCGGCAGTCTTGAACAGTGACTTTGAGTGACGAGGTCGGGGGCGTTGAGTTCGGGCAAGCGGTGATGTGTTGGTGGAAGACGGCAGGCTTCTGCGGCAGGTGCGCAACGGCTGGCTGTGTGGCCGCTCTGTAGGCTGATCTTGCGATTCGACGAGGGGAGTCCGGGGTGGAGCAGCCGTTGAGCATCGCGGTGGCGCAGCCGAGGTGAGACCGACGCCAAGGATCTGTCGGGCCTCGTGGGGCGGCTGACGGGGCGTCGGTCGCGGGACCGCTCCGAAGTCGTCCCGCGGACAACGCCCAGCTCGGGGTCCCACTCATCGCCAAGGGTCGGCCGCATGCGCCACAACCCAGCCAGGGGTGGGCCCGTGGAGACGGCGAAAGACCCCGCCTCTACGATGGACCGATGGCGTCGATCAAGCAGTTCCAAGTCACCTTCGACTGCGCAGAACCTGAGCGCGTCGCTCGCTTTTGGTGCGAGGTGTTGGGGTACGTCGTACCGTCGCCACCGGAGGGGTTTGCTACGTGGGACGATTTCGATCGCTCGCTGCCGCCTGAGCGGCAGGGTTCAGCGTTCGCCTGCAGTGATCCCTCAGGCGTGGGCCCGCGACTGTACTTCCAGCGCGTTCCGGAAGGCAAGGTCGTCAAGAATCGGCTGCATCTTGACGTGCGAGTCGGCACCGGGCTCGTGGGTGAAGAGCGCCTGGCCGCACTTGAGGCCGAATGCGCACGACTGGTCGCGCTCGGCGCGGTACGCGTGCGACTACTGCTCGCCGATGGCGACAACGAGTCGTGCCTCCTGATGCAGGACATCGAGGGCAACGAGTTCTGTCTGGACTGAGTTGCCGCGAACGTCGGCGCCTTCGCGAGTCGACTGGTGCAGTTCGCCATCACGAGGGTCGCCGTCCCACGGTGCGCCAACGGTCCTGATCCAGAACCACCCTTCGCCGTCCACGAGCAGGGACCGGTACGGGGTGGACGCCGACCGCGTCAACGGCATCGACGACGACCAGCTGAGGGTGATCCGGACACTGCTGGGCACCCTAGTGCTGATCCGCCGGCCCGCCGACGCCCGGCGCGGCCCGCGGCGGTCCGAGGAGGTCCGGCCCGCCGCAGCCGCCCGCAAGCGCCTGCGCCGGGCCGGTGCCGGGCATCCCGACGCCCCGGTGGGCCGGGCATCCCGACGCCCCGGTCCGCTGCATCACCCTCCGCCAGTCCATCCGCCCCGCCCTCGACGACGACGGTGGGGCCCGGGACGCCGCTGGCCGCGTCTACCGCCACCAGTGTTCGTACGCTCCCACCGGCGCACGTATCCCGACCAGGACGACCCGAGCGGCTACTCCCGCAAGTGGGTGGGCCCCCGCCCGGTCACCCCCGCCGGGTGCGAGGACGCCCGCCATCCTGGGCAGGGAGCGGGTCGCCGGCGTCCTGCGCCGCTGACGACCCGTCGCCGGGCGGCCGGTTCACCGATCTGGTCATCACAAAGAGTGACCGTCCCTTTGCGCACCGCCCCCTGCCCGCGAGGCCCTACGCTAGAAGGCTGACCGACCCCCGCGCACAGGAGTGAAATGGCCGTCAACCTGGTCAATGTCGAGAACGTCAGCAAGGTGTACGGCACGCGCGCCCTGCTCGACGGTGTCTCGCTCGGTGTGTCCGAAGGGGACCGGATCGGGGTCGTCGGGCGCAACGGTGACGGCAAGACCACGCTGATCCGGATGCTGGCCAGGCTGGAGGACGCCGACACCGGACGGGTCACGCACTCCGGCGGACTGCGGCTCGGGGTGCTCACGCAGCACGACTCCCTCGACCCGGCGGCCACCGTCCGCCACGAGGTCATCGGGGACATGGCCGACCACGAGTGGGCGGGCAACGCCAAGGTCAGGGACGTCCTGACCGGACTGTTCGGCGGGCTCGACCTGCCGGGCTTCCCCAAGGGCCTCGACACCGTCATCGGGCCGCTGTCCGGCGGTGAGCGGCGGCGGATCGCGCTGGCCAAGCTGCTCATCGAGGAGCAGGGCCTGCTCGTCCTGGACGAGCCCACCAACCACCTGGACGTGGAGGGCATCTCCTGGCTCGCCCGGCACCTTCGCGAGCGCCGCTCCGCGCTGGTGTGCGTCACCCACGACCGGTGGTTCCTCGACCAGGTCTGCACCCGGATGTGGGACGTGCAGCGCGGGGCGGTGTACGAGTACGAGGGCGGCTACTCCGACTACGTCTTCGCCCGCGCCGAGCGCGAACGCATCGCCGCCTCCGAGGAGGCCAAGCGGCAGAACCTGATCCGCAAGGAGCTGGCCTGGCTGCGGCGCGGCGCCCCCGCCCGCACCTCCAAGCCGCGCTTCCGCGTGGAGGCCGCCAACGAGCTGATCAAGGACGTGCCGCCGCCGCGGGACAGCAGCGAGCTGATGAAGTTCGCCTCCTCGCGGCTGGGCAGGACCGTCCTCGACCTCGAGGACGTCACCGTGCAGGCCGGGCCCAAGGTGCTGCTCAAGCACGTCACCTGGCAGCTCGGGCCGGGCGACCGGGTCGGCCTCGTCGGCGTCAACGGCGCCGGGAAGACCTCCCTGCTGCGGGCCATGGCGGACGCCGCCCGCACCGAGGGCGAGGCACAGCCCGCCGCCGGGCGGATCGCCGTCGGGAAGACCGTGAAGCTCGCCTACCTCTCCCAGGAGGTCGCCGAACTCGACCCCGACTGGCGGGTCCTGGAGGCCGTGCAGCGGGTGCGCGAGCGCGTCGACCTCGGCAAGGGGCGGGAGATGACCGCCGGGCAGCTGTGCGAGACGTTCGGCTTCGGCAAGGAGAAGCAGTGGACGCCGGTGGGCGACCTGTCCGGCGGTGAGCGGCGGCGGCTGCAACTCCTGCGCCTGCTCATGGACGAGCCCAACGTGCTCTTCCTCGACGAGCCCACCAACGACCTCGACATCGAGACCCTCACCCAGCTCGAGGACGTCCTCGACGGCTGGCCCGGCTCGATGATCGTCATTTCCCACGACCGCTTCTTCGTCGAGCGCACCACCGACACGGTGTACGCGCTCCTCGGCGACGGCACGCTGCGGATGCTGCCGCGCGGCATCGACGAGTACCTGGAGCGGCGGCAGCGGATGGAGCAGCAGGCCGCGGCCGCCGCCCCGGCCCCGGCGCCCGCCGCCGAACAGGCCGCGCCCGAGCGGAGCGCCGCCGAACTGCGCGCCGCGAAGAAGGAACTGCAGAAGATCGAGCGGCAGTTGGACCGCATCTTTGAGAAGGAGTCCACGCTGCACGCGCGGATCGCCGAGAACGCCACCGACTTCGCGAAGGTAGCCGAACTCGACGCCGAGCTGCGTGGGTTGGCGGGTGAGCGGGAGGAACTGGAGATGCGCTGGCTCGAACTCGCCGAGGAAGCTTAGCGGTACGGACGGGCGCGTCACGGGCGGGCGCACGCCCCGTGTGAACGGGGCGTGGTGGTTTTCTGGAGGGTAGTTCCCCCGGGCCCGCCACGCATAACGGGCGCGTCACGGGGCGGTCCTCCCTTGGGAACAGGGGCCGATGTGGGCCGGTGGCGGGCGGGTTGCGAGTGATAAGAATGAGCCGTCCGGGGACTTTCCCGGACGGCTCTGGGTGCGTCGAGTACCTCAGGGCGTGGCTAAAAAGCAGTGATTGAGGGGGAAGCGCGCTGATGTCTCAGCCGCCCAGCCGGCCGCCCCAGGGCGGCTTCGGAGCACCGCAGGATCAGCCGCAGCAACCGCAGGACCAGCCGCCGCAGTCCGGCGGCTTCGGGCCCCCGCAGACCCCGCCGGCGCAGGGCGGCTTCGGTGCTCCCCAGGACCCGTACCAGGCCACGCCCCCGCCCCCGGCCCAGCCCCCGCAGACCCCGCCCCCGCCCGCGGGACCGCCGCAGCCCCAGCCCGGCTACGGCTACCCGCAGCAGCCCGGGCCCTACGCCCAGCCCGGTCCCTACGGAGCGCCCGCCGCGCCCGGCCCGTACGGGCAGCCGCAGCAGCCGGGGCCGTACGGGCAGCAGCCCGGATACGGCTATCCGCAGCAGCCGCACTTCGCGGGCGCGCCCGGCACCCCGCCCCCCGGCGGCTCCGGCAGCCCGTTCAAGGGCAGGACCGCGGCCATCATCGGCGCCGCGGTGGCCGCCGTGCTCGTCGTCGGCGTCACCGTGTGGGCCGTCAGCGGCGACGACGGCAAGAAGCCGGTCGCCGAGGCGAGCGGCGACGCGAAGCCCTCGAAGTCCGGCTCCTCCGACGCCCCGGTCAACCCCGGGGACGGCAGCGGCGACGGCAAGGGGGAGGCGGAGGACCTCAACGCGGGCCGCAAGTCCGGCGAGGCCAGGGTGCTCTGGTACAAGGAGGCGCCCGCCGCGCCCGGTGGCGGCGCCGAGGCCCCCGGTATGTGGATCACCGGCAAGACGGCGGTGAAGGCGGCGTACAAGCAGGTCTTCGCCTACAACGTCGCTGACGGCAGGCCCACCTGGGAACCGATCACGTTCCCGGAGAAGATCTGCGCGGTGACACCGCAGAAGACGGCCGACGACAAGGTGGTCGTGGCCTACATGAGCGGCAGCAGCGACCGCGCCAAGTGCAACCAGCTCCAGCAGATCGACCTGAACACCGGGGCGAAGGGCTGGACCGTCAAGGTCGAGGACGGCGAGCTGTTCGACAGCACGCTCAGCATCGAGATGACCGTGGCCGGCAAGACGCTGATGGTGGGCCGCTCGCAGTCGGGCACGGCGTACGACGTCGACAGCGGCAGGAAGCTCTTCGACAAGCGGCGCTACGGCCAGGCCTGCTTCCCCGGCGCCTTCGCCGGCGGCGCCCGGCTGCTCTCGGTGTCGTCCTGCGGGGCGGGCGGTTCGAACGAGCACGACGAGGTGCAGGAGCTCGACCCCGCCACCGGCGCGGTCAGGTGGACCAAGAAGATTCCCAAGGACTGGTCGGTCGAGCGTGTCTACTCCGTCGACCCGGTGGTCCTGTACTCGGTGGACAAGGACAAGAAGCACTGGAACATCTCGACGCTGAGCGGCGGCGCCATCCGTTCCCAGGTGGACACCAAGGCGAACTTCAACGCCCAGTGCGGCTGGGCCGTCCTCGCCCGTAACCTCCAGGGCTGCCAGGCCGTCGCCTCCGACGCCGAGACCCTCTACCTGCCCACCGACGTCACCACCGGCGCCAACGAGATCGTCGCCCTCAACCTCGCCACCGGCAAGGAGAAGTGGCGCGTGAAGTCCCCGACGGACACCTCGATGATGCCGCTCAAGGTGGAGAACGGGCAGCTCATCGTGTACGTCGAGCCGTCGTACGACGCGGGCGGCCAGATCGTGTCCGTGGCCACGGCGGGCTCGGCCCACACTCCGGTGAAGCTGCTCCAGAACCCGGAGGGCACCGCGTCGATCGAGAACGGTTTCTACTCGCGGGCCGTCGACTGGGTCGACGGGCGCTTCTACCTCTCCACCACCCGGCTGCGCGGAAAGGCCGACACGAAGGAGAAGCTGATGCTCGCCTACGGCAAGTGAGCCCGGCCGGCCGCGTCACGCGGCCGGCGCCGCACGCCGTTCCGGCCACCCGGCTTCCCGTCGTCCCGTCCCCGCTCCGCGTCAACCGAGGTGCACCCGTCATGACCCAGCCGCCCCCGCCGCCCAACCAGCCGCCGCAGCACAGCGGTTTCGGCCCGCCCCAGGACCAGCCGCAGCAGCCCGCACAGCCCCCGCAGACGCCGCCCGCGGGCGGTCCTGACCTAGCCAAGTCCCCGCAGCCGGCACCGGGTTACGGCTACCCGCAGGCACCGCAGCCGCCGCAGGTCGCCCCGCAGACGCCGCCCCCGGCCGGACCGCCGCAGCCCCAGCCCGGCTACGGCTACCCGGGAGGGCAGCCGAACCCCTACGCCCAACCCCCCACCGCGCAGCCGAACCCGTACGGCGCCCAGCAGCCCGGGTACGGCTGTCCCGGCCAGGCGCCGACCGTGCCGATGCGGCCGCAGGCCGGACAGCCGGGCGGCGGCCGGAAGGTCAACGCCCAGGTGGCGATCATCGTCTCGACCGTCGTCGTGATCGCGCTGATCATCGGGACCGGCATCTGGTACTCGAACAAGTCCGACGGCGGCAAGCAGGACACCGCGAGCTCCACCGGCGGCACCGGCGGCAAGGAGGGCGACGGGAAGTCCGCCTCCGGCGGCACGGAGAAGGCGCCGTCCGACCCGGCCGCGAAGGTTCTCTACCAGGTGCCGATGCCCGAGGTCAGCGACCTGGTCACCACCACCGGCTCCTGGCTCACCGACAAGGCGTACGTCAAGAGCGGCGTCGCCGAGGTCGTCGGCTACGACCGGGACAAGGGCACCAAGCTGTGGACGATCGAACTGCCCGGACCGGTGTGCGAGGCCAGCAAGCACACCACCTCGGACGACAGGGCGGCGATCGTCTACGAGCCGGCCATGCCGACCAAGGACAAGCCCACGCACGGCTGCAGCCAGGTCGCGGCGATCGACCTCGACGCCGGCAAGAAGCTGTGGACGCAGACCGTCAAGTCCGGTGACCAGCCCATCAGGCTCGACAACGTCACCGTCAGCGGCGGCACGGTCGCCGCGGGCGGCACCAGTGGCGGGGCCGCCTTCGACATCGCGGACGGCAAGGTCCTGTGGGCCCCGAAGGCGGCCGACACCTGCTACGACGCCGGTTACGGCGGCGGCGCGAAGCTGGTCGCGGTCCGCAAGTGCGGCCAGTACGGGCAGCGTCAGCTGCGCATCCAGACGATCGACCCGAAGTCCGGCAAGGTGATCTCGGAGTACAAGATGTCGCAGGGCATCGAGTACGCCGCGATCGTCTCGACCGATCCGCTCGTCGTGGCCGCCGACGTCGGCCAGAGCGCGGGCGACGGCAGTGGTATCTCCGACTTCTTCTCCATCGACAACCAGACGGGCAAGCTGCGCGCCCACATCTCGGCGCCCGGCGACACCTACGCGGCCCGCTGCGACGGCATCAGCAGGATCGAGGACTGCCGGGGCCTCGCAGTCGGCAACGACCGGCTGTACGTGCCCACCGAGGACCACGACGGCAGCGAAGAGTTCCGCAAGACCAACGAGATCGTCGCGTTCGACCTCGGCACCGGTCGGCAGACCGGCCAGCGCGCCGACGCGGGCGACGGCTACCACATCCACCCGCTGCGCATGGACGGCGCCGACGTCATCGCGTACAAGAGCCCGCCCTACGACAAGGGCGGCCAGATCGTCAGCATCGACGGCAGCAGCTTCAAGCAGACCAAGCTGCTGGAGAACCCGGCCTCGCGGGACGTGCGCGACGCGGAGACCTCCATGTCCCCGGACCGCGCGGAGTTCCTCTACTCCCAGGGCCACCTCTACATGTCGTCGATCTACGCCCGCAAGGCGTCGTCCTCGTCCCTCGGCAAGGACTACCTGGCGCTGGCCTTCGGAGCGAGCGGCTGACCCGCCGCACGGCCGGAACGAGACGGCCCCGTCCCCGACCGGGGGCGGGGCCGTGCGCGTACCGCTCAGCGCCCTCGCATGACCCTCGAAATGAGTTCTGAATGCGAGGAATGCGAAAAAGCCCGCCGATCCGGGGCACTTCTCGTCGGTAGGGGCAGCGCGATGTCGAACAAGCGTGTAGCTTCCGGGGGCATGACGGGCGGGCGTGCCGGGGGGCCGCTGCCCGGGCGGGCTGTGGACATGCGTGGGGGACTGGGGGCTCGATGGGAGTGCGGCTCATGGTGGTCGACGACCACCGGCTACTTGCCGAGGCGCTGGCCTCGGCGCTGAAGCTGCGTGGACACCGTGTGCTCGCCGCCGCGGCGCCGGCCGCGGGCGCGGCGGACCTGGTGATCAGCCGTGCGCCGGAGGTGTGCCTGCTGGGCACGGCGACACCGGCCGAGCCCGGCACCTTCGACCCGGTGGTGAAGATCAAGCGGGAGCGTCCGCAGGTCGCCGTCGTCGTGCTCGGTCCGGTTCCGTCCCCGCGCGGCATCGCGGCCGCCTTCGCGGCGGGGGCCTCGGGGTACGTACGCCATGACGAGCGCATCGAGGGCGTCGAGCGGGCGATCATCAAGGCGAGGGCGGGCGAGGCCGCTGTCGCCCCGCAGCTCCTCCAGGGCGCCTTCGGCGAGTTGCTGAACCCCGCCGCCCAGCCGGACGACGAGGGCCAGCGCCTGCTGCGGATGCTCACCCCGCGCGAGGTGGAGGTCCTGGTCCGGGTCGCCGAGGGCGAGGACACCCGCCTGATCGCGGCCGGCATGGGCATCGCCCCGAGCACGGCCCGGACCCACCTCCAACGCGTCCTGATGAAGCTCGGGGTGGGCTCGCGGCTGGAGGCGGCGGCCCTGGCGGCCCGCACCGGCCTGCTGGACCGCGCGGGCCCGCTGCCGTAACCCTGTCCGGCTCCGGCGTCCCCCGCACCGGTCGGCGGACGCCGGCGTCACCTTCTCCCGCGGTTCCTCCCGCCGTTCCTCGGGCGGGGTCACCGGGCGTGGCTTCATCCGCACCAGGAAGAACGCGCCTCGCGATGCCCGTGATCCGGGCGGGCAGCGAGCGCTCGGAGAGCTTTGGTCGAGGGGCTTTGTTCGATCGTGATCTGAAGAAGGGTGGTGGGTTGTGGCGTGTTATGTTTGATTGTGTTGGGTGGGTGGGCGTTGGCGGGGTGCGGGCTCGCGGACCGGTGGCCCGGGGACCAGTAGGGAGTCCGACAGTGAAGAAGACCTCGACCCGGCTGGCCGACGGTCGTGAGCTCGTCTACTACGACCTGCGGGAAGACACCGTGCGCGACGCGGTGGACCGGCGCCCGCTGGAGCGGACGGTCACCACCTCCGAGGTCCGCCGGGACGTGCTGCTCGGCGACGCGGTCGCCGTCGCCTCCCACCGTCAGGGCCGCACCTACCACCCGCCGGCCGACGAGTGCCCCCTGTGCCCGTCCCGGGGCGGGCGGCTGAGCGAGATCCCCGACTCCTCCTACGACGTGGTGGTCTTCGAGAACCGCTTCCCCTCGCTGACCGGCGACCTCGGCCGGTGCGAGGTCGTCTGCTTCACCTCCGACCACGACGCCTCGTTCGCCGACCTGAGCGAGAAGCAGGGCCGGCTGGTCCTGGACGCGTGGACGGACCGCACCGCGGAGCTGTCCCAACTGCCTTCCGTGGAGCAGGTGTTCTGCTTCGAGAACCGCGGACCGGAGATCGGCGTGACGCTGGGGCATCCGCACGGCCAGATCTACGCCTACCCCTTCACCACCCCGCGCACCGCGCTGATGCTGCGCTCCCTGGCGGCGCACAAGGAGGCCACCGGCGGGGAGAACCTCTTCGACGCGGTCCTGGAGCGGGAGCTGGCGGACGAGCGGATCGTCGTAGCGGGCGAGCACTGGGTGGCCTTCGTGCCGTACGCGGCGCACTGGCCCTACGAGGTCCACCTCTACCCCCGTCGCCGGGTCCCCGACCTGCTCGGACTCGACGAGGCGGCGCGCGCGGAGTTCCCCGGGATCTATCTGGACCTGTTGGGGCGCTTCGACCGGCTCTTCGGCGAGGGCGACCCGCCGACGCCGTACATCGCGGCCTGGCACCAGGCCCCGTTCGGCGCACTGGAGGAGTTCGACGGCGTCACACGCGACGACTTCGCGCTCCACCTCGAGCTTTTCACCATCCGCCGCACTTCCGGCAAGCTGAAGTTCCTCGCGGGTTCCGAGTCCGGCATGAACGTGTTCATCAACGACGTGCCGCCGGAGCGTGCGGCCGAGCGACTGCGAGAGGTAGCGGGTTCATGAGCGGGAAGTACCTGGTGACGGGTGGCGCGGGCTACGTCGGCGGCGTGGTCGCCCAGCACCTGCTGGAGGCCGGTCACGAGGTCGTGGTGCTCGACAACCTCTCCACCGGCTTCCGTGAGGGCGTGCCCGCGGGCGCCTCCTTCGTCGAGGGCGACGTCCGGGACGCCGCCAAGTGGCTGGACTCCTCCTTCGCCGCGGTGCTGCACTTCGCCGCCTTCTCGCAGGTCGGCGAGTCGGTGGTGAAGCCGGAGAGGTACTGGGCCAACAACGTCGGCGGCACGATGGCCCTGCTCACCGCCATGCGCGAGGCGGGCGTGCGCACGCTGGTCTTCTCCTCCACGGCGGCGACCTACGGCGAACCGGAGCAGGTCCCGATCGTCGAGACGGCCGCTACCCGGCCCACCAACCCCTACGGCGCCTCGAAGCTCGCCGTCGACCACATGATCGCCGGCGAGACGGCGGCCCACGGCCTGGGCGCGGTCTCGCTGCGCTACTTCAACGTGGCCGGCGCCTACGGCGCGTACGGCGAACGCCACGACCCCGAGTCGCACCTGATCCCGCTGGTCCTCCAGGTCGCGCAGGGCAGGCGGGACGCGATCTCCGTCTACGGCGACGACTACCCGACCCCGGACGGCACCTGCGTGCGCGACTACATCCACGTGGCCGACCTCGCCGAGGCCCATCTGCTGGCCCTGGACGCCGCCCGGCCCGGCGAGCACCTGGTGTGCAACCTGGGCAACGGCAACGGCTTCTCCGTCCGCGAGGTCGTCGAGACCGTCCGGCGGGTCACCGGCCACCCCGTCCCGGAGGTCGTGGCCCCGCGCCGGGCCGGCGACCCGGCGGTCCTGGTCGCCTCGGCCGCCGCCGCCCGCGAGAAGCTCGGCTGGAACCCGTCCCGCGCGGATCTCGCGGGTATCGTCGCGGATGCCTGGGAGTTCGCGCAGCACATCGCAAGGGAGCGGTAAGTGGGGGCACTTGAGGTCCAAGAAGGCTTCACCGAGCTGTACGGCGCCGAGCCGGAGGGAGTCTGGGCGGCGCCGGGCCGCGTCAACCTGATCGGCGAGCACACCGACTACAACGACGGCTTCGTGATGCCCTTCGCGCTGCCGCACGTCACGACCGCCGCGGTCGCGCGCCGCGACGACGGCGTACTGCGGCTGCACTCGGCCGATGTGCCGGGAGGTCCCGTGGAACTGAGGATCGACGACCTGGCCCCGCAGTCCGACCGGAACTGGACCGCCTACCCCGCGGGCGTGGTCTGGGCTCTGCGCGAGGCGGGCCACGAGGTGACCGGCGCGGACGTCCACCTGACGTCGACGGTCCCCACGGGCGCCGGCCTGTCCTCCTCCGCGGCCCTGGAGGTCGTGGTCGCCCTGGCCCTGAACGACCTCTACGGCCCGGATCTGAAAGGCTGGCAACTGGCCCGCCTGTGCCAGCGCGCCGAGAACGTCTACGTCGGCGCCCCCACCGGCATCATGGACCAGACCGCCTCGGCCTGCTGCGCGTCGGGCCACGCCCTGTTCCTGGACACCCGCGACCTGTCCCAGCGCCAGGTCCCCTTCGACCTGGCCGCCGAGGGCCTGCGCCTGCTGGTCGTCGACACCCGGGTCCAGCACGCCCACAGCGACGGCGAGTACGGCAGGCGCCGCACGGGCTGCGAGAAGGGCGCGGCCCTGCTGGGCGTGGACGCCCTGCGCGACATCCCCTACGACGGCCTGGACGCGGCGCTGGCCGAGCTGGCCGGTGAAGAGGAGGTGACCCGGCTGGTCCGCCATGTCGTCACCGAGAACGAGCGGGCGGAACGGGTGGTGTCCCTCCTGGAGGCGGGCGACATCAGGTCGATCGGCCCGATCCTGACCGAGGGCCACGCCTCCCTGCGCGACGACTTCCGGGTGTCCTGCCCGGAGCTGGACCTGGTCGTCGACACGGCCCTCGCCTCCGGCGCCCTCGGCGCCCGGATGACCGGCGGCGGTTTCGGCGGCTCGGCGATCGTCCTGACCGAGTCCTCCGGCGTCCCCGCCCTCACCAAGGCGATCGAGCAGTCCTTCACCGACGCGGGCCACCGGACCCCGCGCGTCTTCGAGGCGGTTCCCTCGGCGGGCGCGAGGCGGTCGGCCTGACGGAACGGGACCGGGTCCCGTCGCCGGGAGCCGGTCCGGTCAGGGCAGAGGCTTGATCATGGTGTACTCGGTGATCCCCGGCGGGTAGTCGGGGATCGCGCAGACCACCTTGTAGTCGTGCCTGCGGTAGAAGTCCGGGGCCTGGAAGTCCCAGGTCTCCAGGCGGGCGGCGGTGCAGGCGCGGTCGCGGTGGGCGATGCGTTCGGCGCGGGTCAGCAGGCGGGAGCCGAGGCCCGTGCCGCGGTGGGGGGCGTCGACCCAGAGGTGGGTCACATGCAGCCAGGTCGCCCAGGTGTGGCCCACCAGGCCGCCCGCCAGATCGCCGGAGTCGTTCAACGCCCAGAGGTGGAGGGGGGCTTCTCGCGCGGCGGGGGTTCTGCGCAGGGCGGCGATGTACGGGGAGGCCGCCGTGTTCGTGTCGCGGAGGCGGGAGCGGAGCAGATCGTGGCGTGCTTTGTCGACTTCTGCCTCAATACGAAACATGCGGCACACCTTAAACGCGTCGGCCGGTCAGTTCTGCGAATTGCCTTCCCCTCCTGGCCGCCGGCCGTACCCTGATGAGCGGCACCGGTGGGGGCCGGTGCTGGTCAGGGGGCGAGAGGACTCGGGCAGGACACCGGAGGCGGAAGCGGCGGTCCGGTACGGCGAGAGCCGTGCGACCGTGCTCGGCCCCGGGCGTCGGGCCCGTGCCGCTCGGCGTTCTCCGGCGATGGGAGACTCCCCTGCTCTGCCAAGAGCGTGGGGAAGGGGGTTTTCAGTGGTTCGTGTCCGAGTCCTGGTCGTCGACGACCACCGCATCTTCGCCGAGTCGCTCGCCGCCGCCCTGGCCGCCGAGCCCGACGTCGAGGTGTCCGCGGCCGGCTCCGGCCCGGCGGCACTGCGCTGCCTGGAGCGGGCGGCCGCCGAGGGCCGCCGCTTCGACGTCGTGCTCGTCGACGCCGACCTCGGCGGCAACGTCCCCGGCGCCCGGCCCGCCGTTCCCGTGCGGGAGGGCGACGAGGACGGACTGGTGGACGGTATCTCCCTGGTCGCGGGGGCGCGCGGCGCCCAGCCGGGGGTGCGGACCGTCGTACTCGCCGAGAAGGACGACCCGCGCCGCGCCGCGCTCGCTCTCCAGGCCGGTGCCTGCGGCTGGGTCGCCAAGGACTGCTCGCTGTCCCGGCTGCTCACCGTCATCCGCGGGGTCCTGCGCGACGAGACCCATCTGCCGCCCGCCCTGCTCACCGGTGTGCTGCGGGAGCTGACCGCCGCCCGCAAGCACCGGACCGAGAGCGAGCGCCTGGTGGAGTCGCTGACCCCGCGCGAGCGGGAGGTGCTGCGCTGCATGGTCGCGGGGCTGGGCCGCAAGGCCGTCGCCGAGCGGCTGTACCTGTCCCCGCACACCGTGCGCACCCATATGCAGAACGTCCTGGGCAAGCTGGGCGTGCACTCCACCCTGGCCGCCGTGGCACTGGCCCGCCGGGCCGGCGTGGGGCCGGCCGACCTGGGGCCTGCCGGGCGGATCGGGGTGGAGGAAAGCAGCAGCGCCTGACCGACTCCGGTGAGCGGGTCCGGTGCGTGCGGCTGCAAGGCGGAGGAGGGAGCCGACGCGATGGAGGTCCCCCTGCTCGTCAAGGGCTTGGGGATCGGCGAGTGACGACAACGCCGCTGGGGGTCCCCCCCTGCTCGAAGAGTTCAGGGGAGTGCGTGCCAGACCCCGCGACCCCGCCCCGATCCGCCCGGCAGGCCCTCAGCCGGGGATGTTGTCGAACGGGGCGGTCAACTGGCGCAGCAGGCCGGCCAGTTCGGCGCGCTGTGCGGACGACAGCTCGGCCAGCAGCGCGCGCTCCTGGTCCAGGAGCCCGGCCAGGGACCGGTCGGCGCGGTCCCGGCCCTCGTCCGTCAGGCGGACCAGTACTCCGCGCCGGTCGCTGGGGTCGGGGAGGCGTTCCACCAGGCCCTTCTTGGCCAGCCGGTCGATGCGGTTCGTCATCGTGCCGGAGGTGACCAGCGTCTGGGTCAGCAGCTGTCCGGGGGAGAGCTGGTACGGCGAGCCCGCGCGCCTGAGCGCCGTCAGGACATCGAACTCCCAGGGCTCCAGGCTGTGCTCGGAGAAGGCAAGCCGGCGTGCGCGGTCCAGGTGCCGGGCCAGTCTGCTCACCCGGCTGAGCACCTCGAGCGGTTCCACGTCGAGGTCCGGGCGCTCTCGGCGCCACGCTGCGACCAGCCGATCGACCTCGTCCTCCATGGCGATCAGTGTAGTGGTTGTGTCGACATGAAGTCTCTTGATGTCGATTTTCTTGACGCCGAGATAACTGGAGGGGAAAGTGGTGCCCGCAGCCACCGACGACGCCCAGCACCTTCTGGAGGCCGCCATGTCCACCCACAGCCCCGCCTGGGACCCCGCCCAGTACCTGCGCCACGCCGGCCACCGGGCCCGCCCCTTCAGCGATCTCCTCGCCCGCATCCCCGCGCTGCCCGGCGACCGACCCCGTATCGCCGACCTCGGCTGCGGCCCCGGAAACGTGACCGCCCTGCTCGCCGACCGCTGGCCCACCGCGCACATCACGGGCTACGACAACTCCCCGGCGATGCTCGACAAGGCCGTGGTCGACCACCAGGGCCCCACCCCCCGCGGCGGCCGCCTCGACTTCACCCCCGGCGACGCCCGCATCTGGACCCCCGGCGAGCCGTACGACCTGATCGTCAGCAACGCCACGCTCCAGTGGGTGCCTGGGCACCCGGACCGCTTCGCCGACTGGGTGGCGGGGCTGCGCCCCGGCGGCACCTTCGCCTTCCAGGTCCCCGGCAACTTCTCCGCCCCCAGCCACCGGCTCATGCGCGAAATCGCCGGCTCCGCCCGCTGGCGCGACCGGCTCGCGGACACCTTGCGCCACGAGGACGCGGTGCTCGCCCCCGAGGCCTACCTGGAGAGGCTGACCGGCCTCGGCTGCGCGGCCGACGTCTGGGAGACCACGTACATCCACCTTCTGACCGGTGAGGACCCGGTCCTGGACTGGGTGAAGGGCACCGGTCTGCGGCCCGTCCTCACCGCCCTCAGCGACGACCCGGCGGCCCGCGAGGACTTCCTGACCGAGTACCGCACCGCCCTGCGCGAGGCCTACCCGGCCGGACCGCACGGCACCCCGTTCCCCTTCCGCCGCATCCTCGCGGTCGCCACCAAGGAGGCGTGAATCATGCTCACCGCCCTCGACCACGTCCAGCTCGCCGCCCCGCCCGGCTCCGAGGACGACCTGCGGGCGTACTACGCCGGGATCCTCGGCATGACCGAGGTCCCGAAGCCGCCGGTACTGGCCGCGCGCGGCGGCTGCTGGTTCGAGGCCGGCTCCGTCCGGCTGCACCTGGGCGTCGAACGGGACTTCCGCCCCGCCCGGAAGGCCCACCCGGGGCTCCGGGTGACGGACATCGAGGCCTTCGCCGCCCGGCTCGCGGCGCACGGCGCGAAGGTCGTCCGGGACGACGACCTGCCCGGCCACAAGCGCTTCTACTCGGAGGACCCCGTCGGCAACCGCCTGGAGTTCCTGGAGCCGCTCGCCTGAGACCTCTCGCCTCTTCGCGGGACGACCTGGGGTCCTCCGCCTGGATCAGGCCGGAGGCCCGGGAGCCCGGCGTGATCCGAACGAGAGGCCCTAGGACTTGCGGTGCCCGATCAGCCGGGGCCGCTGCTCCAGCCCGTCCAGCCCGTGCCAGGCCAGGTTCACCAGATGGGCGGCGACCTCCGCCTTCTTCGGGCGGCGGACGTCCAGCCACCACTGGCCGGTCAGGGCGACCATGCCGACCAGCGCCTGGGCGTACAGCGGGGCCAGCTTCGGATCGAAGCCGCGGGACTTGAACTCGCGGCCCAGGATGTCCTCCACCTGGGTGGCGATGTCGGAGATCAGGGAGGCGAAGGAACCCGTCGACTGGGGGATGGGGGAGTCGCGGACCAGGATGCGGAAGCCGTCCGTGTACTCCTCGATATAGTCCAGCAGGGCGAACGCGGCCTGCTCGCACAGCTCGCGGGGGTGGCCCGCCGTCAGCGAGCCGGTGACCATCTCCAGCAGCCGCCGCATCTCGCGGTCCACCACCACCGCGTACAGGCCCTCCTTGCCGCCGAAGTGCTCGTACACCACCGGCTTGGACACCCCGGCCTTCGCCGCGATCTCCTCCACCGAGGTGCCCTCGAAGCCCTTCGCCGCGAACAGCGTGCGACCGATCTCCAGCAGTTGCTGGCGGCGCTCGGCACCGGTCATACGGGTACGCCGCGTGCGCCGCGGCTTGTCATTGCTGGAAGTGCTGGAGTCGGTCGCCACGCCGTCAATCATGCCGCCTCGGCGGTCTTCCTCCGGCGCCGGGAGTCGCCCTCCCCGTCGTTGCGGCGGGAATCGATACGCGAGCGTGACGGCCAGCGCACGTCGTGGGCCCAGCCGAGCCGTTCGAACCAGCGGATGATCCGGGCCGAGGAGTCCAGCTGGCCGCGCTCCACTCCGTGCCGGGCCGAGGTCGGGTCGGCGTGGTGCAGGTTGTGCCAGGACTCGCCGCACGACAGGATCGCCAGCCACCACACGTTGCCCGAGCGGTCCCGCGACTTGAACGGGCGCTTGCCGACCGCGTGGCAGATGGAGTTGATCGACCACGTCACGTGGTGCAGCAGCGCCACCCGGACCAGCGAGCCCCAGAAGAACGCGGTGAACGCGCCCCACCACGACATCGTGACCAGGCCGCCGATCAGCGCCGGCAGCAGCAGCGACACCGCCGTCCACAGCACGAACTGCCGGGAGATCGTCCGCATGGTCCGGTCCTTGATCAGGTCCGGGGCGTACTTGTCCTGCGGCGTCTGCTCCTCGTCGAACATCCAGCCGACATGGGCCCACCACAGGCCCTTCAGCAGCGCCGGAACCGTCTCGCCGTACCGCCACGGGGAGTGCGGATCGCCCTCGTGGTCGGAGAACTTGTGGTGCCTGCGGTGGTCGGCGACCCAGCGGACCAGGGGTCCTTCGACCGCCATCGACCCCGCGATCGCCAGCGCGATCCTCAGGGGCCGCTTCGCCTTGAACGAGCCATGTGTGAAATGCCGGTGGAAACCGATCGTGATGCCGTGACAGCCGAGGAAGTAGAAGAAGACCAGGAGGCCGAGGTCCAGCCACCTCACCCCCCAGCCCCATGCCAGCGGTACCGCGGCGAGCAGTGCCAGGAACGGAACGGTGATGAAGAGCAGCAGCGTGATCTGCTCGATCGAACGCTTCTGCTCACCTCCCAGGGTGGCGGAGGGAAGTGAGGTGTCGGTCGCCTTCGGGGCGTCGTCGATCACATCGGAGCTTGTGGTCATGGGCGTCCCCTGTGGGGTCGAGGGTCGAGACGGGTCGTCGGGGGTCAGGGAACCGTTCAGCTCCCTACGGTTCCGTAACCTACGGCGTCGTAAGTATGGCAGCGCGTCGCGCCGCGGCAAGAGCCCCTAGCCTGCGCGTCCCCCACGACACCTAGACTTGGAGGCGGTCGGACAGCGCGGTCCGCTCTGAAGAATTCCTTCCCGGACACCTGGCCCGTAAGCGGCAGCCGCCGCGCGGCACCCGTCCGGGTTCCCTCCCAGACGTGCTTCAACCCGCAAGGAGCCGCACCTGTGAGCAGTGCCGACGACCAGACGACGACCAGCGCCGAGCTGCGCGCCGACATCCGCCGACTGGGTGACCTCCTCGGGGAGGCCCTGGTACGGCAGGAAGGCCCCGAGCTCCTCGACCTGGTCGAGAAGGTCCGCCGCCTCACCCGAGAGGACGGTGAGGCCGCCGCCGAACTGCTGCGCGGCACCGAACTCGACACCGCGGCCAAGTTGGTCCGCGCCTTCTCCACCTACTTCCATCTGGCGAACGTCACCGAACAGGTGCACCGCGGACGCGAACTGCGCGCCCGGCGCGCCGCGGAGGGCGGTCTGCTCGCCCGCACCGCCGACCGCCTCAAGGACGCCGACCCCGAACATCTGCGCGAGACCGTTCGGCACCTCAACGTCCGACCGGTGTTCACCGCCCACCCCACCGAGGCCGCCCGCCGCTCGGTGCTCAACAAGCTCCGGCGCATCGCCGCGCTCCTGGAGTCCCCGGTCGTCGAGTCCGACCGCCGCCGCCTGGACACCCGGCTGGCGGAGAACATCGACCTCGTCTGGCAGACCGACGAACTCCGCGTCGTCCGCCCCGAACCCGCCGACGAGTCCCGCAACGCCATCTACTACCTCGACGAACTCCACGCCGGCGCCGTCGGCGACGTCCTGGAGGACCTCACCGCGGAACTGGAGCGCGTCGGCGTCAAGCTGCCCGACGACACCCGTCCCCTCACCTTCGGCACCTGGATCGGCGGCGACCGCGACGGCAACCCCAACGTGACCCCCGAGGTCACCTGGGACGTGCTGATCCTCCAGCACGAGCACGGCATCAACGACGCCCTCGACATGATCGACGAGCTGCGCGGCTTCCTGTCCAACTCGATCCGCTACACCGGCGCCACCGACGAACTGCTCCAGTCCCTCCAGACCGATCTGGAGAACCTGCCCGAGATCAGCCCCCGCTACAAGCGGCTCAACGCCGAGGAGCCCTACCGGCTCAAGGCCACCTGCATCCGCCAGAAGCTCGTCAACACCAAGCAGCGCCTGGCCACCGGCACCCCGCACGAGGCCGGCCGCGACTACCTCGGCACCTCCGAACTCCTGCGCGACCTGCGGATCATCCAGGGCTCGCTGCGCGAGAACCGCGGCGGCCTGTTCGCCGACGGCCGGCTGGGCCGCACCATCCGCACCCTGGCCGCCTTCGGCCTCCAGCTGGCCACCATGGACGTCCGCGAGCACGCCGACGCCCACCACCACGCCCTTGGCCAGCTGTTCGACCGGCTCGGCGAGGAGTCCTGGCGCTACGCCGACATGCCCCGCGAGTACCGCGCCAAGCTGCTCGCCAAGGAGCTGAGGTCCAGAAGGCCGCTCGCCCCCACCCCGGCCCCCGTCGACGCGGCCGGCGCCAAGACCCTCGGCGTCTTCGAGACGGTCAAGCGGGCCCTGAGCGTCTTCGGGCCCGAGGTGATCGAGTCGTACATCATCTCCATGTGCCAGGGCGCCGACGACGTCTTCGCCGCCACCGTCCTGGCCCGCGAGGCCGGACTCCTCGACCTGCACGCCGGCTGGGCCCGGATCGGCATCGTGCCGCTGCTGGAGACCACCGACGAGCTCAAGGCCGCCGACACCATCCTGGAGGACATGCTCTCCGACCCGTCCTACCGGCGCCTGGTCGCGCTCAGGGGCGATGTGCAGGAGGTCATGCTCGGCTACTCCGACTCCTCCAAGTTCGGCGGCATCACCACCAGCCAGTGGGAGATCCACCGCGCCCAGCGGCGCCTGCGCGACGTCGCGCACCGCTACGGCGTACGGCTGCGGCTCTTCCACGGGCGCGGCGGCACCGTCGGCCGCGGCGGCGGCCCCAGCCACGACGCGATCCTCGCCCAGCCCTGGGGCACCCTGGAGGGCGAGATCAAGGTCACCGAGCAGGGCGAGGTCATCTCCGACAAGTACCTCATCCCGTCCCTGGCCCGGGAGAACCTGGAACTGACGGTTGCGGCGACCCTTCAGGCCTCCGCCCTGCACACCGCCCCGCGCCAGTCGGTGGAGGCGCTGGCCCGCTGGGACGCCGCGATGGACGTGGTGTCCGGCGCCGCCCACGCCGCCTACCGCAGGCTCGTCGAGGATCCCGACCTGCCGGCGTACTTCTTCGCCTCCACCCCCGTGGACCAGCTCGCCGACCTGCACCTGGGCTCGCGCCCCTCGCGCCGCCCCGACTCCGGCGCCGGACTCGACGGACTGCGCGCCATCCCCTGGGTGTTCGGCTGGACCCAGTCCCGGCAGATCGTGCCCGGCTGGTTCGGCGTCGGCTCCGGGCTGAAGGCGCTGCGCGAGGCCGGACTCGACACCGTGCTCGACGAGATGCACGGGCAGTGGCACTTCTTCCGCAACTTCATCTCCAACGTCGAGATGACCCTGGCCAAGACCGACCTGCGCATCGCCCGGCACTACGTCGACACCCTCGTCCCCGACGAGCTCAAGCACATCTTCGACACCATCCGGGCCGAGCACGAGCTCACCGTGCGCGAGGTGCTGCGCGTCACCGGCGAGAGCGAACTCCTCGACGCCCAGCCCGTGCTCAGGCAGACCTTCGCCATCCGCGACGCCTACCTCGACCCGATCTCCTACCTCCAGGTCACCCTGCTCAAGCGGCAGCGCGACGCGGCGGCGGCCGGCCAGGAACCCGACCCGCTGCTCTCCCGGGCCCTGCTGCTCACGGTCAACGGCGTGGCGGCCGGCCTGCGCAACACCGGCTGAACATCCCGGGCACGGCCCACCGGCCGGCCATCCGGGAAACGGCCAAGGGTGCCCCCGGGGTTCGTACCGACCGTCGGACGAATCCGGGGCGCACCCTCATGCGCTACGGCTCACAACGCCACGAAGGCCGCCGTCAGCAGAGCGACCCCCGACCCCGCCAGCACCCACGCCGCCCGGGTCCGCCGCAGCCCGCCCGCCACGACCACCGAGGCCAGCAGCAGCGCACCGCCCAGCGGAGCCCACGCGTACAGGATCCCGGCCGGGCCCGAGCGGACCACCTCGTCCGTCCCCGGCTTGACGACGACGCTGTAGGCCTGCCCCTTGCGCACCGCCACGGTGTGGTCGATCACCACCAGGTCGCGGGCCTTCGACCCCGTCGAGACCGGTGTGTACGGCCCGGTGCACGTGCCGCTGTCGCACCGCGTCACCGCGATCGTGCCCTGCTCACGTCCCTTGGTCAGCATCACGTACGGCGCGGTGCGCCAGGACGCCCACACCCCCGCGATGAGGATCAGCGCCGTGACGGTGCCCATGGCCGTGACCCGACCGAACCGGAGCGCGGCGTCGGAGGCCTGACGGGAACGAGTGGCGGTGGCGGCAGGCATGGCCGGGATCATTGGCCATGCCGCTGCGACCGGTCAACTCCGGGGGGTCGCGGCGTGGGGACAAGTCATGAGTTGTACGCGCTTTGCGCCCGCTCCAGGCCCTCCGCCAGCAGACACTCCACCGAGTCCGCCGCCCGGTCCACGAAGTAGTCCAGCTCCTTGCGCTCCGCGGCGGAGAAGTCCTTCAGCACGAAGTCCGCCACCTGCATACGGCCCGGCGGACGTCCGATCCCGAACCGCACCCGGTGGTAGTCCGGACCCATCGCCTTCGTCATCGACTTCAGCCCGTTGTGACCGTTGTCGCCGCCGCCCAGCTTCAGCCGCAGCACGCCGTAGTCGATGTCCAGTTCGTCGTGCACCGCCACGATGTTCGACAGCGGCACCTTGTAGAAGTCGCGCAGCGCGTTCACCGGCCCGCCGGACAGGTTCATGAACGACATCGGCTTCACCAGGACCACCCGGCGGCTCTCCGGCCCAGGGGGACCGATCCGTCCCTCCACCACCTGCGCCTGCGCCTTGCCCGCCCGCTTGAACCGGCCCCCGATCCGGTCGGCCAGCAGATCCACCACCATGAAGCCGACGTTGTGCCGGTTCATGGTGTACTCCGGTCCGGGATTGCCGAGGCCGACGATCAGCCAGGGGGCGTTCGCGGAGGTCGTCACGTCCATGTCTCCTCAATACGCGTCATACGCGCCAGCCGCCGCCCCCCGAGGGAAGCGGCGGCTGACGGAACGACGACGGTCGGGCTCAGGCCTGCGCGGCCTCTTCGCCTTCCTCGCCCGCCGGGGCCTCCTCGGCCTGGGCGGCCAGCACCTGGAGCACCGCGGCGTCCTCCTCCACGGCCAGCGTCACGCCGTTCGGGAGGTCGATGTCCTTGGCCAGGACCGTGTCACCGGCGGACAGACCGGCCACGGACACCGGCAGGGTGTCCGGGATGTGCGTGGCCTCGGCCTCGACCGGCAGCGCGGTCAGGACGTGCTCGAGCAGGTTGCCGCCCGGGGCCAGTTCGCCCTCGGCGACGACCGGGATCTCGACGACGACGCGCTCGCCGCGCTTGACCATCAGCAGGTCCACGTGGACCAGGAAGCCCTTCAGCGGGTCACGCTGCACGGCCTTCGGAATCGCCAGCTCGTTGCTCTTGCCGTCGATGTCCAGCGAGATCAGGACGTTCGGCGTACGCAGCGCCATCAGCAGCTCGTGACCCGGCAGGGTCAGGTGGATCGGCACCGTGCCGTGCTCGTACAGCACACCGGGAACCTTGTTCTCACGGCGGATACGGCGCGCGGCACCCTTGCCGAACTCGGTGCGCGTCTCGGCGGCGAGCTTCACCTCGGACATGCTCTTCACTCCTCGTAGAGGTACACGGAATACGGTCGCGGTCACCCGGCCACGAACGGCCTGCTACGAAGAGCGCGTCGATAACGGATCGCCATACCACGAGAACGAGTACGGCCTCCCTCGCCGAGCAACTGAAGCAGTCTACTCGGAGCGGGAGGCCGGACCCAAAACGATCTACGGACCTGATGGTTACTGCTCGTCGAACAGGCTCGTCACCGAACCGTCCTCGAACACCTCGCGCACCGCACGCGCGATCGTCGGCGCGATGGACAGCACCGTGATCTTGTCCAGTTCCAGCTCGTTCGCCGTCGGCAGCGTGTTGGTGAACACGAACTCGCTCACCTTGGAGTTCTTCAGCCGGTCCGCCGCCGGACCCGACAGCACACCGTGCGTCGCCGTCACGATCACGTCCTCCGCGCCGTGCGCGAACAGGGCGTCCGCCGCGGCGCAGATCGTGCCACCGGTGTCGATCATGTCGTCCACCAGGACGCAGATGCGGCCCCTCACATCACCGACGACCTCGTGCACGGTGACCTGGTTCGCCACGTCCTTGTCACGCCGCTTGTGCACGATCGCCAGCGGCGCGCCCAGCCGGTCGCACCAGCGGTCCGCCACCCGCACCCGGCCGGCGTCCGGGGACACCACCGTCAGCTTCGAACGGTCCACCTTGTCGCCCACGTAGTCCGCCAGCAGCGGCAGCGCGAACAGGTGGTCCACCGGCCCGTCGAAGAAACCCTGGATCTGGTCCGTGTGCAGATCCACGGTCAGGATGCGGTCGGCACCCGCGGTCTTCATCAGATCCGCGATCAGACGCGCCGAGATCGGTTCACGTCCCCGGTGCTTCTTGTCCTGCCGCGCGTAACCGTAGAACGGCACGATGACCGTGATGGAGCGGGCCGACGCACGCTTCAGGGCGTCGATCATGATCAGCTGCTCCATGATCCACTTGTTGATCGGAGCGGTGTGGCTCTGGATCAGGAAGCAGTCCGCGCCGCGGGCCGACTCCTGATAACGCACGTAGATCTCGCCGTTCGCGAAGTCGAACGCCTTCGTCGGGACGACCCCGACACCCAACTCATGGGCGATTTCCTCGGCAAGCTCGGGGTGGGCGCGGCCGGAGAAGAACATCATCTTCTTCTCGCCGGTCGTCTTGATCCCGGTCACAGCAGTGTCTCCTCAGCGGGTGTTCGCAGCGTTGTGGGGGCGGGCGTGTGTACCTATCACGGTACGCCGTCTTTGGCGCGCCGGTTTCCGGTCAGGCTTCGCCCTCCGGCTGTCCGGATACCGCCTCGGCCGCCTTCGCCGCCGCGCTTCCGGGACGCTTGCGAGCCACCCAACCCTCGATATTCCGCTGCTGGCCGCGGGCCACGGCCAGCGAACCGGGCGGCACGTTCTTCGTGATCACGGACCCGGCGGCGGTGTAGGCGCCGTCCCCGATCGTGACGGGAGCCACAAACATGTTGTCCGAACCGGTCTTGCAGTGCGAGCCGACCGTCGTGTGGTGCTTGTTCTCCCCGTCGTAGTTCACGAACACGCTCGCCGCGCCGATGTTCGTGTACTCGCCGATGGTGGCGTCACCGACGTACGACAGGTGGGGAACCTTGGTTCCCTCGCCGATCGAGGCGTTCTTCGTCTCGACGTACGTACCCACCTTGGACCTCACCCCGAGCCGCGTGCCCGGCCGCAGGTACGCGTACGGCCCCACGGAGGCCTGCGGGCCCACCACGGCGCCGTCGGACACCGTGTTGTCCACCCGCGCCCCCGCGCCGACCCGGGTGTTCGTCAGCCGGCTGTTGGGGCCCACCTCGCAGCCCTCACCGAGACGGGTCGTGCCGTGCAGCTGCGTGCCCGGGTGCACGACGACGTCCTGCTCGAAGGTCACCGTCACGTCGATCCAGGTGGTCGCGGGATCGACGACCGTGACACCCGCGAGCATCGCGTTCGTCAGCAGGCGGTCGTTGAGGATCCGCCGCGCCTCGGCCAGCTGCACCCGGTTGTTGATCCCGGCGATCTCCCGGTGGTCGCCGGCCACGCAGGCGCCGACCCGGTACCCGGTCTCGCGCAGGATCCCGAGGACGTCGGTGAGGTACTCCTCGTGCTGGCTGTTGTTCGTCCGGACCTTCCCCAGCGCCTCGGCGAGCAGCCGCCCGTCGAACGCGAACACCCCGGAGTTGATCTCCCGGATCGCCCGCTGGTCCTCGGTGGCGTCCTTGTGCTCGACGATCGCGGTCACCGCGCCCGTACCGGCGTCGCGCACGATCCGGCCGTAACCGGTCGCGTCCGGCACCTCCGCGCTGAGCACGGTGACGGCGTTGCCGTCCTCCTGGTGCGCGGTGGCGAGCCGCTGGAGGGTCTCACCGGTGAGGAGGGGGGTGTCGCCGCAGACGACGATCACGGTCCCCGCGACGGACCCGCCGAGCTCCTCGAGGCCCATCCGGACCGCGTGCCCGGTGCCCTTCTGCTTCTCCTGCACGGCGGTACGGACCCCGGAGTCGACCTCGGCCAGGTGCTCGGTCACCCGCTCCCGCGCGTGCCCGACCACGACGACGAGGTTCTCCGGCTTCAACTCACGTGCGGCGGCGAGCACATGACCCACCAGTGACCGGCCGCAGATCTCATGCAGAACCTTCGGTGTGGCCGACTTCATACGGGTGCCCTCACCCGCTGCGAGAACGACGACGGCTGCCGGGCGAATGGCGCTCACGGGATGCCCTTCGGCTGTGGATGGGTGGGGGTGGACATCCGCAGGATACCGGGGCGGTTGTGGGGGGATACGAGTCCGGGTCCCGACCCGTGGGGGCGGGACCCGGAGCGGGGCCGTGTGTGCCGGAGCTCCCCCGCAAGGATTCGAACCTTGTCCTGCTGGTACCAAAAACCAGTGTGCTGCCAGTTACACCACGGGGGACAGCGCTTCAGACCTTACCGGAGACGTGCCCGGGTCCGGGCCACGATTCCGTTCCGCCGGGCTCGGAACGGGCCCGGGATCCGGGTGGAATGTCCGGTTCCGAGGCCGAACGGGGCATGGTTCAGCAGTTCGAGGGATGCCAGATGGTTTCGCTGTTGTTCGATTACGGCCTGTGCTGCGGTCCGGTACCCGGAACTCACCGGAAATGCCCGGGCAGGCGCCCGTAGGCTGGAGCCATGACCACGACGGGGGAAGACCACGAGGCGGTCCCGACCGGGCCGTGGTGGTGGGTGCGATGGCGCAGCGCGGCGCTCGACGGGGGGCTCGCACTGGTGTCCGCCCTGGAGTGCGGGGTCGAGGGCGTGCCGTTCGCCCGGGACGCGGGGATTCCGGCGTCCCTGGGGATCGTGTTCGGCGTACTGGCGGGGTCCGTGCTGCTCGTCCGGCGGCGGTGGCCGATCGCCGTGGTGCTGGTGGCGATCGCCATCACGCCGGCCCAGATGGGCTTCCTGATGGGGATCGTCGGGCTGTACACCCTGGCCTCGTGCGAGTTGCCGCGCCGGGTGATCGCCGCGCTGGCCGGGATGTCCCTGGTCGGGACGATGATCGTGACGTTCGTGCGGGTGCGCCAGGACATGGCGCGCGGGGATCTGACCCTCGGCAACTGGTTCGTGCCGTTCGCGGCGGTGACCACCTCGCTCGGGCTGACGGCCCCTCCTCTTCTTCTCGGCCTGTACGTCGGGGCCCGGCGGCGGCTGATGGAGAGCCTGCGGGAGCGGGCGGACAGTCTCGAGCGGGAGTTGCAGCTGCTCGCGGAGCGGGCGGAGGAGCGGGCCGAGTGGGCCCGCAACGAGGAGCGGACCCGGATCGCGCGGGAGATGCACGACGTGGTCGCGCACCGGGTGAGTCTGATGGTGGTCCATGCCGCCGCGTTGCAGGCCGTGGCCCGCAAGGATCCGGAGAAGGCGGTGAAGAACGCGGCCCTGGTGGGGGACATGGGGCGGCAGGCGCTGACCGAGTTGCGGGAGATGCTCGGGGTGCTGCGCAGCACGGAGGGGCCCGCCCAGGCCCGGACTCAGACCCAGGGGGAGGCGCGGGTGGAGGCCTCGGAGCAGGGTGCGCCCCGTGCACCGGACGCCGTGCCGCTCGCCGCGGTGGGGGCCGCCGCGGCGGCCGCGGCCTCCCGGGCCGTCGGCGGCCCGCCGGAGGGGCCATGCCTGTCGGAGCTGGACGAACTGGTCGGGCAGTCGGCGGCCGCCGGGATGGTCGTGGACCTGTCGGTGCAGGGCACGGTCCGCTCGTACGCGGCGGAGGTCGAGCAGACGGCGTACCGCGTGGTGCAGGAGGCGCTGACGAACGTCCACAAGCACGCGGCGGGGGCGAAGACGTACGTGCGGCTGGCGCACCGGTCGTCGGAGATCGCGATGCAGGTGGAGAACGAGCCGCCGCCCGAGCCCGCGTCGGCGTCGGCGGCGGGGCTGCCGTCGGGCGGGAACGGACTGCTCGGGATGCGGGAGCGGGTCGTCGCGCTGGGCGGAGTGTTCGTGTCGGGGCCGACGGACGCGGGAGGCTTCCGGGTCTCGGCGGTGATCCCGGCGTCGTAGTGGCCCTTCCGTTCGGTGCGTGGTGGTCCGCCCCTAGGGCCTCTCGGTTGGATCAGGCCGGGCTCGCGGGGTCCGGCACCGCTCCTCCAAGCTCTTCGAGCAGGGGGGACCCCAGCCGCGTTGTCGTCGGTCGGCGGGGCTCCGCCCTGCCGCCGTCCTCCGCCTTGCGGTGCTCCCCCACCGCCTGAAGGGGTGGGAGGTGCCCCCAGCACCAGACCCCGCTCCCTGATCCGGCCCGATACGAACGGAAGACCCCAGTGAGCCGGTGAGCCGTACGGGTGTTCAGCCCGTGGTGAGCCGTACGGGTTGCGTGCCGGAGACGAGAGCCGACAGGGCCTGGTCGATGTCGGGGCCGAGGTACCAGTCGCCGGTGTGGTCGAGGGCGTAGACACGGCCTTCGCTGTCGATGGCGAGCAGGGACCCGCTGTCGGTCTCGGTGCCCAGCGGGCAGACATCGGTGTCCAGGGCGCGGCCGAGGTCGCCGAGGGTGCGGGCCATGTGGAGGCCGTGCAGCGGGTCCAGGTCGAGGGCGGCGGGGGCGATCTGGCGGCCGACTCCGGTGGGCGAGACGCGCAGGCCGCCGAATTCCGCCCAGGCCTCGACCGCGGCGGGGAACACGGCGTGGTGGTGACCGGCGGGCGAGAGGTGCTCGCGCAGGGCGTCGGCCCACATCTCGGCCTGCTTTATGTCCCAGCGTCCCGGTTGCCAGCCGGCGGCGCGCAGCGCGGCGTCGACGGGCCCGGCGAAGCGTGCTGGGGTTCCACCCTGTCCGAGCGGAGCCGAGGACTTGGGGAAGGAGGCGCGGTCGGCGTGCATCTGCCCTTCGTTCGTGGATCGTGCCGCGGCGGGTGGCGCCGTGGCGAATGGTGCCGGTGGGGGGTTTCGTGGCGGCTGCGGCCGGGGGCGTGGTCGGCCGGGTCAGCCCTTCCCGGCGGTGGGGTCGACGACGCGGACGCCGAAGTGGGCGCTGAGCGCGGTGCAGGCCCGGCAGGGGCCGGCGAAGCTGCCGTGCAGGGGGTCGCCGTCCTCGCGGATGCGCCGGGTGGTGAGTTTGGCGTGCTTCAGGCTCTTGCGGGCCTCGCCGTTGCTCATGGGTTTGCGGGAGGCACGTTTGCTGCGGGCGGCGTCGGCGGCGGTGATGTGCCGGGAGATGAGGATCGTCTCGGCGCAGCGGCCGGTGAAGCGGTCGCGCTGGGCGCTGGTGAGGGCGTCGAGGAAGTCCTGGACAAGGGGGTGCAGGGCGGGTGGCTCCTCGCCGCGGGCGGCGGTGCCGGTGAGGGTGGCGCCGCGCACGGAGAGCGCGGCGGCGACGGTCGGCAGGATGCCGTCGCGGCGGTGGCGGAGCGCGGGGGCGTGCGGTGTCTCGGCGCTGCTCCAGCCGACTCTGGGGTCGCCGAAGGCGCTCGCGTGCGGTCCCGTCTGCGTGGCGTTCATGATCGTTTTTCCCTCCCGTGCATCCCCCCGAAACTCACAGAGTGCCAAATGCCGTGGCTGCTGCGGAAGCTGGGGCGGTGTGACACACCCCGTCCGGGGCAGCGCGTCACTGGAGGGTGACGGCTGGTCACGGCGGGGCCGGGTCGGCGGGTGGCGGCCCGGTGACCGGTGACGTCGTACCGCATAGGCTGTCGGCACGCCGCGATGCGCGCGGTGGACGCGTTGGAGAGAAGTAGGGATACGGGCCTCGGCGGGGCGGAGCAGCGAGCCGGTCGCCGTGGGCCGTACAGAGCGCCGCAGGGGGCAACAGCCATGACGACAGGTCGGCTCGGGCTTGGGGTACCACCCGGCCGCCAGGCTGGGGGACAGGCCGCGCCGCCGAACGCGGCCTATGCCGGGCAGGTCGTGCACTTTCCGGATCCGGTCCGGGCCGCACGTCACCCGAGAGGGGTGCGGGTGGACGACCGCGGTTTCCCCGACTTCTCGCCTTACGCGCGGGCCGCGGTGGAGATCGCGGAGCCGCCGCAGGGGTTCGGGGTCGACGAACTGCGGCTGACGGACTACGTGTCCGCGAACGCGGCGATGGCGGCATCGGGACACGAGCTGTGGGACACGGTGCCGAACGTGGCGACCCCGCACGGCTGGACGTGGCACCACGCGGCCGGCTCCCGGCGTCTGGAACTGGTCCCGGTGGAGGTGAAGGCGCTGCTGCGCCACCACGGCGGGATCGCGACCGCGAACGTCGACCAGAACAAGCGGGGCACCCGCCCGTTGCAGGAGACGCGGCCGGCGCACTTCCGGCTGCCGAAGTCGGGTGCCCCGGTGTCGGAGCAGCAGGTGCAGGGCGTCGAGGAGGACCTCGGGTACCGGCTGCCGGGCGCCTACCGCACGTTCCTGAAGGCGGCGGGCGGTTGCGCGCCCGTCGGGACGGCCCTGGACGCGGAGTTGGGGCTGCTGGTCGACCAGCCGTTCTTCACGGTCCGCGAGGAGGCGGCGGTCAACGACCTGGTGTACGTCAACAAGTGCCTGCGCGACCATCTGACCAAGGACTACCTGGCCGTCGGCTTCGTCCAGGGCGGACTGCTCGCCGTGAAGGTGAAGGGCGAGCGGATCGGTTCGGTGTGGTTCTGCGCGTACGACGACGCGCGGGACGTGGATCCGTCCTGGCCGCAGGCGGAGCGGGTGCAGCGGTTGCTGCTGGCGTGCGGTGAGGACTTCGACGCGTTCCTGTCCCGGCTGGCGGGTTCGCCGCCGGAGTTGGAGACGGTGGCGAACCTGATGGTGGACGGCGGTTTCGCCCGTGCCGTGGCCGTCTCGTCGGTGGGGGAGTGAGTCGAGCGATGGTGACGTTCGCGCAGGCGCAGGAGCGCGCGGAAGAGTGGATCAACGGTGACGTGCCCGCGTACCAGCACCGTGAGGTGCGGGTACGGGAGTTCGAGCTGGGCTTCGTGGTGTGGGCCGAGGACCGTGAGGGCGGCCCGCGCCTGGACGGGGGCGCGCAGCGGCTGGTGATCGCCCGGGACAGCGGGGAGGCCACGCTGTGGCCGGCGCTGCCGGTGGGCGAGGTGGTCCGCCGGTACGAGGAGGAGTACGGCCGGGTCGAGCCGGCCGCCGACGCGGCCCCGGCGCCTCCGGCGAGAGTGGACCTGAACCAGACGTCCTTCCTGCTGAGCCCGCCTGAGTGGCTTCAGGAGGCGGCGGACCGGATGGGCATTCCCGACCGGCGCGGCGAATCGGGCACGGGTGGCGGCGCGGCCGCCGCCGCGTCGGCGGCGGCCGGGAGCGGTTCGCTTCCTCAGACGCAGGCAGGGGTGCCGGTGGGCGCGTCCGCGGACGCGGGTGCGCCGGGTACGCCGGCCGGGGCGACCCCGTGGGCGGGTACGGACACCAACGCCGATACCGGGGACGACCGTTCCGTGCCGCTGCCGGCGACCGTGTTCGCGCCGCCGCTGAGCGGCTCCGACGACACCCCGCCGCCCGCCGCCCCGCCGGACGCCAAGACGGCGCTGATGGCGGGCGGCAGCGCGCTCCCGCGCACGACGCTCGCACCGGCGGTGGACGACCCCAACCGACCGGTCCCGCCGGGCACTTCACCCGTCCCGGGTGCGCCGCAGGGCAGTACGCCGCCGCCGTCCGGGCCGGTGGGTGACGCCGGGTACGGGTATCCGCAGGGGCCGGGTGGGCCGGGTACGCCGCCGGTGCCGGGTGCGGTGCCGGGTGCGCCGCAGGGCAGTACGCCGCCGCCGTCCGGGCCGGTGGGTGATGCCGGGTACGGGTATCCGCAGGGGCCGGGTGGGCCGGGTACGCCGCCGGTGCCGGGTGCGGTGCCGGGTGCGCCGCAGGGCAGTACGCCGCCGCCGTCCGGGCCGGTGGGTGACGCCGGGTACGGCTATCCGCAGGGGGCCGGTGGGCCGGGTGCTCCGGCGGCTCCGGGTACGCCGCCTCCGCCGTCGGTTCCGGGTGTGCCGGCGCCGGGCGGTGCCAGTCACGGGCGGCCGCTCGCGCCCAACGCCGGTGACATCGCCGACGCCGCGACCAGTAAAGCGGCGCCTCCGCCGCGCCGTGGGGGCGGTTCGTCCACGCCTCCGCCGCCGGGTGCTCCGGGCATGCCGGGCGCGCGGCCCAGTGGCTCGTCCACGCCGCCCCCGCCGGGCGCCGCGGGCGGCTATGTGCCGACCCAGATGGTGTCGTCGCTCGGCCCCGACGGGCCCGAGGGCCTCACCGGTCCGGGCGCGCCCGGCGGTACACCGCCGGGCGGCGTCCACCACGCCGCCACGATGCTCGCCGACCCCGGCCAGAGCGGCGGGGGCGCCCCGCGCCCGCCGGCTCCGCCCGGCGCTCCGCAGCCGCCGACGCCCCCTGGCGCCCCGGGCGCTCCCGCCGCCCCGGGCGCCCCCGGTGTGCCGCCGGGCGCCCCCGGCGCGCCGGGCGCCGTGCACCACGCGGAGACGATGCTGGCCGCGCCCCCCTCGGGCGGCCCCCATACGCCTCCCCCGCCACCGGGCGCTCCCGGTGTCCCGGGCGGCCCGGGCGGCCCTGGTGTGCCTCCGGGCACCCCGCCGCCCATGCCGCCGGGCGCGGTGCCGCCGCCGGGCACGCCGCCCGTGCCCGGTCAGGTGATGCCGGGACAGCCGTCCGTCCCTGGTCAGGTGATGCCGGGACAGCCGCCCGTGCCCGGTCAGGTGATGCCGGGACAGCCGCCCGTGCCCGGTCAGGCGATGCCGGGACAGCCGCCCGTTCCGGGCCAGCATCCCCCGGCCTACGGCTACCCCCAGCAGGGGCAGCCGACCGTCGGGCCCGGCTACCAGGCCGTGTTGCGCTACCGCGCGCACGACGGTTCCGAGCAGCAGCTGATCCGGCGCTCCGCGCCCGGCATGCCGCACCCGGAGTGGCAGATCTTCCACGAGCTGCGGGCCATGAACGTGCCGCCGGACCGGGTCCTGGAGCTGCACACGGAGCTTGAGTCCTGCCAGTTGCCGGGCGCGTACTGCGCGCGGATGATTCGTGAGCAGTGGCCGCAGGCCCGCATCGCGTCCATCGCCCCGTACGGCACCGACCACGCGAGCCGTCAGCAGGGGATGCAGCAACTGCTCGCTCACCAGGGTGAGTTGCACCAGGTCGCGGACGGGCCGGCCCGTCCCGGACCGGTGCGTGCGCCGCTGCCGCCGGTGCAGCCGGTGCCGCCGATTCCTCCGGAGGGGATCGCGCAGGAGCTCGCGGCAGCGTTCGGGCCGGGGGTCTTCCGCTTCGATCAGGCGGCGGTCTCCCGGCAGGGCGTACCGCCGGTCGTGGCGCACACGCTGGTGGTGGCGGGTCTGCCCATGGACCTGGGCCCGTTCTTCTGGGCGCAGGCCCAGCCGGGGCGCCCGGTGCCGACGCTGGCGGAGCTGGCGGCCGAGCGCGGGGCGCAGCCGGCGTCGGACGCGGGTTCCTACCTCGTCATGGGCAGCGACTTCGGCAAGGCGATCTGCGTGCAGTACGGCACGGCGAACATCGTGGCGGTGCCCGTGGAGGCGGGGCCGGGCGGTGCGCCCGTGGCGCCGCAGTTCGTGAACACCGGTCTGCCGGAGTTCGCGCGCTGCCTGGCGCTGCTCGGCCGGATGTGGCGGCTGCGGTTCGGCCTGAACCAGGAGCAGGCGGGCCGCTGGACCGTCGACTTCCAGGCGCAGTTGGCCGCGCTCGACCCGGCGGCGCTCGGTTCGCCCGAGAGCTGGTGGTCGGTGCTGCTGGAGCAGATGTGGGACGGGCTGCTGTGAGCGTGTGAGCGCTCGGCGCAGGGGGCCGGACCCGGTCGTGTGACCGGGTCCGGCCCTTTTGTGGTCGAGGTCGACCACCGGTTGTGCCCGGAGTGTCGCGTTATGGACATTTCCGCCCAATCCCTCAAGATGTGCGCGAATCACCGACGCGGAGAGGGGTCCAGGATGGGCAGCGCACCGATGTCGCTCCACGGCTTCGTGGTCGTACGGGGACGCGGCTACCGCCCCGATCAGGTGAACGCCTTCGCGGACGCTCTCTCCGACGACCGGGACGGGGCCTGGGAACGGGCCGCGCGGCTGACCGTCCTGGCCAGGAGGATGGAGGAGGAACTCGCGTCCCTGCGGGAGAGGCTCGCCCGGCTCGGCGAGCAGACCTACGAGTCGCTGGGCGAGGGTGCCCGGCGGCTGTACGAGTTGGGACTCGAGGAGGCGCGGACGGTTCGGGAGCGAGCGCGGCAGGAGGCGGCCGAACTGCTGGAGACGGCACGGACGCACGCGGACGGTGCGCTCCGGGACGCGCGGGCGCACGCCGACGTCGTACGCGCCGAGGCCGACGAACGGGCCCGGCAACGGCTCCTCGCGGCCCGGGCGGAGGCCGACGACATCCGGATCTCGGTGCGGCGCGAGGTCAAGGAGTCCCGCGGCGAGGCGCTGGCGGCGCTGCGGGAGATGCGGCAGCGCACGTCCGGGATGCTCACCGAGCAGTCCCGTGAGTACGCGGACGCACTCGTCGAGGCGGAGCGCGAACTGACGGAACGTCAGGCCGCCCTGGAAGCGGAGCACACCGAAAGGACGGCGGCGGCCGAGACGGCACTGTCCGCGGCGGAGCAGGCCCTCGCCGACGCGCGGGAGGCGGCGCGGCGGGAACCGGAGGAGACACGCGTGCTGGCGGCGGAGATGCTGGCCGAGGCGCGGCTGCGGGCGGACCGGATCGCCCACGAGACCGAGCAGGTACTGCGCGAGCACGGCGAGGTGTGGGACGACGTACGGGCCCAGATGGACACCGTGCAGGACAGCATCACAGCCCTGAAGGAAGGAGCGTGGGCCGAGTAGTGCCCAGCGACCCACCGCCTCACTCCTTCAGTACCGGGAAGCGGCGCGGCGCCAGTACCAGCAGCACCGTGAACGCCAGCGCCGCCGCGCAACCCGCTCCCACGTACACCGCGTGCACCGCGTCCGCGATGGCCCGCCGTGTGGCCTCCGGGGCCGTGCCCGAACTCAGTGCCCGTGTCACCGAGTCCAGGTCGCTCGTGCCGCCGAGGCGCGCGGCCAGCACCCCGTTGGCGACCGCGCCGAAGACGGACGCGCCGAGCGTCTGGCCGGTCTGGCGGCAGAAGAGGACGGAGGCGGTGGCGGTGCCCCGCTCCGACCACCCCACCGTCGACTGGACGCCCACGATGAGGGGGAGCTGGAACAGGCCGAGGGCCGCACCCAGCACCAGCATCAGCGCGGTGGGCTGCCAGGCCGCGCCGGGGTAGGGCAGGAAGGGGAAGGCGAACAGGGTCAGCGCCGCCGCCCCGATGCCGAGCATGGCCGTGTTGCGGAAGCCGATCCGCCGGTAGACGTGCTGGCTGAGCGCGGCCGACACCGGCCAGCTCAGCGTCCAGACCGACAGGACGAAACCGGCGGCCACCGGCGCCAGGCCGAGCACCGACTGGGCGTACGTCGGCAGGAAGACCGCCGGGGCGACCATCAGCAACCCCAGGGCGCCCAGGGCGAGATTCACCGCGGCGATCGTACGGCGGCGCCACACCCAGCCCGGCAGGATCGGCTCGGCCGCCCGCCGTTCGATCACCACCACGACGGCGGCCAGCGCCAGCCCCGTACCGAACAGGGCGAGCGACGGCGCCGACAGCCACGGCCACGCCACCCCGCCCTGCACCACCGCGGTGAGCAGGGCGCCCGCGCAGGCGAACACCGCCAGCGCGCCCGCCCAGTCGACGCGCGGGCGGGACCGCGCCGCCCGCTCCGGCTCGTGGAGGTGCCGGACGATCAGCCACAGGGCCACGGAGCCGATCGGAAGGTTGACCAGGAAGATCCAGCGCCAGTCGGCGTAGGCGGCCAGGACGCCGCCCAGCGCCGGTCCGGCGATCGCCGACACCGCCCACACCGTGGAGAGCTTCGCCTGGATCCTCGGGCGCTGCTCCAGCGGGTACAGATCGGCGGCGAGTGTCTGGACCGTGCCCTGCAACGCCCCGCCGCCCAGGCCCTGGACGACGCGGAAGGCGATCAGCGCGCCCATGTTCCAGGCGCCGGCGCACAGCAAGGAGCCGACGAGGAAGACGACCGCGCCCGCGACGAGCACCGGTTTGCGGCCGAAGGTGTCGGACAGCTTGCCGTAGACGGGCAGAGTCACCGTCACGGCCAGCAGATAGCCCGAGAACAGCCACGAGAACACGGAGAAGCCGCCCAGGTCCCCGACGATCTGCGGCACGGCCGTCGACACGATCGTCGAGTCGAGCGCGGCCAGCGCCATGGCCAGCATGAGCGCGGCGACGACCGCGCCCCGCCGGTCGGTCGCGCCGGGCCGAGCGGCCTGCCGTGTCGCGGGTTCGGTGCTGCCCACCCCGGAATCCTTTCCCCCTGCATCCATCTGCCGCCGGACAGCTTCCCACTTGACCTTCCCGTAGCGGGAGGGCGGAGGCTGAGGGGGCCGGGAGACGGAGGCGACCCTGAGAAGGGGTCCACCCATGGGGGGAGACCCCCTAGGGGAAGCTCCGTACCCGGGGTCGGGGAGGGTTCGTACCGGCGGAGGACGAGCGTGGACGGGGGCGGTCCTTAACCTGGCTTCACGCCGCGGGGGGCGGTACGCCGGAGCGGCGGGGGTGGGGTTTTCCCCAGGAGAAGACTGCGCTGAGCACCAGCGCGCCGGACACCCCCCGTCGAGCAGACTCGACGGCGTACCGCAGCGCACGACGTACACACACCCGACTTCCACGCGATTCACGACCAGGCGCGACTCACCACCGGACCGACATAGGAGACTTGACGTGACAACGGCTGTGACCATTCCCAGGCACGGGGGTACTGGAGGGACTACGGCCGTCGCCGCGCGGGCGCGGCAGGTCGTGAAGGCGTACGGGGCCGGGGAGACCCGTGTCGTCGCCCTCGACCACGTCGACGTGGACATCGCCCGCGGCCGGTTCACCGCGATCATGGGACCCTCGGGCTCCGGCAAGTCCACGCTGATGCACTGCCTCGCCGGTCTCGACACCGTGACGAGCGGCCAGATCTTCCTGGACGAGACCGAGATCACCGGGCTGAAGGACAAGAAACTCACGCGACTGCGCCGGGACCGGATCGGTTTCATCTTCCAGGCGTTCAACCTGCTGCCCACGCTGAACGCGCTCGAGAACATCACCCTGCCCATGGACATCGCCGGCCGCAAGCCGGAGCGGAAGTGGCTGGAGCAAGTGGTGGAGACCGTCGGCCTCGCGGGACGGCTCAAGCACCGGCCCAACCAGCTCTCCGGCGGCCAGCAGCAGCGCGTCGCCGTGGCCCGGGCCCTGGCCGCCCGGCCCGAGATCATCTTCGGTGACGAGCCGACCGGCAACCTGGACTCCCGCGCGGGCGCCGAGGTGCTGGGCTTCCTGCGCCGGTCCGTGGACGAGCTGGGACAGACGATCGTGATGGTCACGCACGACCCGGTGGCCGCCTCCTACGCCGACCGCGTGCTGTACCTCGCCGACGGCCGGATCGTCGACGAGATGAACCAGCCGACGGCCGATCAGGTCCTCGACCGCATGAAGGACTTCGACGCCCGGGGGCGTACGTCATGACCGTCCTGAAGACCTCCCTGCGCAACTTCTTCGCGCACAAGGGACGCATGGCGCTGTCGGCCGTGGCGGTGCTGCTGTCGGTGGCCTTCGTGTGCGGCACGCTCGTGTTCACCGACACCATGAACACCACGTTCGACAAGCTGTTCCAGGCGACGGCCTCGGACGTGACGGTCAGCGCCAAGACCTCGTCCGACACCGGTGAGACCACCTCCCGCACCGGCAAGCCGCCGGTCATGCCGGCCTCCGTGCTCGGCGAGGTGCGCCGGGCCGAGGGTGTGCGGGCGGCCGAGGGGACGGTGTTCTCCACCTCGGTGACCGTCGTCGACGCCGACAAGGACAAACTGTCGCCCAGCAGCGGCGCGCCCACCATCGTCGGCAACTGGAACGACAACGAATCCCGCACCATGAAGATCACCTCCGGGGCGGCGCCCAAGGGCCCGGAACAGGTGATGGTCGACGCGGACACCGCCGACAAGCACCACCTGAAGCTGGGCGACGAGATCGGTGTGATCACCGCGGTCGGCACCCACCGCGCGCACGTGTCCGGCATCGCCGCCTTCACCGTCACCAACCCCGGCGCGGCGATCTTCTACCTGGACACCAGGACCGCCCAGCAGACCCTGGTCGGCCGGAGCGGTGTGTACACGAACCTCAACGTCACGGCCGCCAAGGGCGTCACCGACGAGCAGCTGAAGAAGAACGTGGCCGCCGCGCTCGGCACCGGCTACAAGGTGCAGACCGCCAAGGAGGTCGCCGACGCCAACCAGAAGGACATCGAGAGCTTCCTGAACGTGATGAAGTACGGGATGCTCGGGTTCGCCGGAATCGCTTTCCTCGTCGGCATCTTCCTGATCATCAACACCTTCTCGATGCTCGTCGCCCAGCGCACCCGGGAGATCGGCCTGATGCGCGCCATCGGCTCCTCCCGCCGCCAGGTGAACCGGTCCGTGCTGGTCGAGGCGTTGCTGCTGGGCGTGGTCGGCTCCGTGCTCGGCGTCGGGGCGGGCGTCGGCATCGCGGTCGGCCTGATGAAGCTCATGGGCGCGATGGGCATGCACCTGTCCACCGACGACCTCACGGTCGCCTGGACCACCCCCGTGATCGGCCTGGTCCTCGGCGTGGTCGTCACCGTCCTCGCCGCCTACCTGCCCGCCCGGCGGGCCGGCAAGGTCTCCCCGATGGCCGCCCTGCGCGACGCGGGGACCCCGGCCGACGGCAGGGCCGGGACCGTGCGGGCCGTCCTCGGCGTGGTCCTCACCGGCGCCGGCGCCGCGAGCCTGTACGCCGCCGCCGGCGCCGACAAGGCCACTCAGGGCTCGGCGTGGCTGGGCCTGGGCGTGGTGCTCACCCTGATCGGCCTCGTCGTCGTCGGCCCGCTGCTCGTGGGCGGCCTGGTCCGCGTCCTCAGCGCGGTCCTGCTGCGGATCTTCGGCCCGATCGGGCGGATGGCCGAGCGCAACGCGCTGCGCAACCCGCGCCGCACCGGCGCCACGGGTGCCGCGCTGATGATCGGCCTGGCCCTGGTGGCCTGCCTGTCGGTGGTCGGCTCCTCGATGGTCGCCTCCGCCACCGACCAGCTCGACAAGACCGTCGGCACGGACTTCATCATCCAGAGCGACAACGGCGAGGTCATCACCCCGCAGGCGGTGAAGGCCGTGAAGGACGCCCCGGGGCTGGAGCGGGTCACCGAGTACAAGCTCGTGGACGTCTCCCTGACCACCCCGGACGGCCGTACCTCCAAGAACGAGATGATCAACGCGGCCGACCCGACCTACGCCCAGGACCTGCGCACCAAGACGGTGGCCGGCACGCTCGCCGACGCCTACCGGCCCGACTCGATGTCCCTCCCCGAGGGCTTCGCCAAGAAGCACGGCGTCAAGCAGGGGTCCACGATCGAGGTCGGTTTCAGGGGCGGCACGACGGCCAGGCTCACGGTCCGCGCGATCACCAGCGACGACGCCGTGATCGACAAGGGCGCGATGTACGTCTCGACCACCACGGTCGCGAAGTACGTGCCCGCCGACCGGATGCCGCTCGACCTGCTGCTCTTCGCCTCCGCCAAGGACGGGCAGGAGACCGCCGCGTACCAGGCGCTCAAGTCCGCGCTGCACGACTACCCGCAGTACACCGTGCGCGACCAGACCGACTACAAGGAGGAGCTGCAGAACCAGATCGGCCAGCTGCTGAACATGGTCTACGGCCTGCTCGCCCTGGCGATCATCGTCGCCGTCCTGGGCGTGGTGAACACCCTGGCGCTGTCGGTGGTGGAGCGGACGAGGGAGATCGGCCTGATGCGGGCGATCGGCCTCTCCCGCCGCCAGCTGCGCCGCATGATCCGCCTCGAGTCCGTGGTGATCGCCCTGTTCGGCGCGCTGCTGGGCCTGGGGCTGGGCATGGGCTGGGGCGCGACCGCCCAGAAGCTCCTCGCCCTGGAGGGCCTGAAGGTCCTGGAGATCCCCTGGGGCACGATCGCCGGAGTCTTCATCGGCTCGGCCTTCGTGGGCCTGTTCGCCGCCCTGATCCCGGCCTTCCGGGCAGGCCGGATGAACGTACTGAACGCGATCGCGACGGAGTAGCGAGCGCGGCGCGATCCCTCCGTGGACGGGGGTCACGGGGAAGCCCGGTGCCGGGAAGTCAGGGGGACTTCCCGGCACCGGGCGTGTGCCGTAGGGGCCGCGGGGGCGGGAGCAGGGTTGTCCACAGCCCCCGCGGGCCGCCTGTCCGGCGGCGTACGCTGAAGGAATCCCCGGCCCGCCGCTCGAGTCGGGATCTTCGCGTTGCCCACCTTCGGACGGATTCGGACGGAAAAGCCCCTCATGAGCCTGCACGGTCTGCTCGACGCCGTCGTCAAGGACCCCGCCCTCGCGGAAGCGATCACCGCGGCGGCGGACGGCAACCGCATGCACGTCGACATCGTCGGTCCCCCCGCCGCCCGCCCCTTCACCGTCGCCGCCCTGGCCCGCGAGGCCGCCCGTCCCGTGCTCGCGGTGACGGCGACCGGCCGCGAGGCCGAGGACCTGGCAGCGGCGCTGCGCTCGCTGCTGCCCGCGGAAGGCGTCGTGGAGTACCCCTCCTGGGAGACGCTGCCGCACGAGCGGCTCAGCCCGCGCAGCGACACCGTGGGCCGCCGCCTGGCCGTGCTGCGCCGACTGGCCCACCCGAGCCCCGACGATCCGGAGACCGGCCCGGTCTCCGTCGTTGTCGCACCCGTGCGCTCGGTGCTCCAGCCGCAGGTCAAGGGCCTGGGCGACCTGGTGCCGGTGTCCCTGCGGACGGGGCAGACCGCGGACCTGAACGACGTGGTGGACGACCTCGCCGCCGCCGCGTACTCCCGGGTGGAGCTGGTGGAGAAGCGCGGTGAGTTCGCCGTGCGCGGCGGCATCCTCGACGTCTTCCCGCCCACCGAGGAACACCCCCTGCGCATCGAGTTCTGGGGCGACGACGTCGAGGAGATCCGGTACTTCAAGGTCGCCGACCAGCGCTCCCTGGAGGTCGCCGAGCACGGCCTGTGGGCCCCGCCCTGCCGTGAGCTGCTGCTCACCGAGGACGTACGCAGGCGGGCGCGTGCCCTCGCCGAGCGGCACCCCGAACTCGGCGAGCTGCTGGGCAAGATCGCCGAGGGCATCGCGGTGGAGGGCATGGAGTCCCTGGCCCCGGTCCTGGTCGACGACATGGAGCTGCTGCTCGACGTGGTGCCCAAGGGCGCCATGACCGTGGTGTGCGACCCGGAGCGGGTGCGCACGCGAGCGGCGGACCTGGTGGCGACCTCCCAGGAGTTCCTCCAGGCGTCCTGGGCGGCCTCGGCCGAAACGTGGCGCGCGGGCGAAGCCCGCTCGGTTGAGGGTGGTGGTGGGCGACGGGCGGGAGGGGAGGCGCCCATCGACCTCGGCGCGGCCTCCCTGTGGTCGATCGCGGACGTCCGGGACCGGGCGCGCGAGCTGGACATGATGTGGTGGTCGGTGTCGCCGTTCGCCGCGGACGAGACGGCGTACGACGGGGACGGGGACACGCTCCAGCTGGGCATGCACGCGCCCGAGACGTACCGCGGGGACATCGCGAAGGCGCTCGCCGACACCAAGGGCTGGCTCGCGGACGGCTGGCGCGCGGTGTACGTCACCGAGGGCCACGGCCCGGCCTCGCGCACCGTCGAGGTGCTGGGCGGGGAGGGCATCGCGGCCCGTCTCGACGTGGACCTCGGGCAGCTGTCCCCGTCGGTCGTGCACGTGACCTGCGGCGGCATCGACCACGGCTTCGTCGACGCCGCGCTGAAGCTGGCCGTGCTCACCGAGACCGACCTGACCGGCCAGAAGACGGCCGGCCGGGACGGCGCGCGGATGCCGGTGCGGCGGCGCAAGACCATCGACCCGCTGACCCTGGAGACGGGCGACTACATCGTCCACGAGCAGCACGGCGTGGGCCGCTACATCGAGATGGTGCAGCGCACGGTGCAGGGCGCGACCCGCGAGTACCTGGTGGTGGAGTACGCCCCGGCCAAGCGCGGCCAGCCCGGCGACCGGCTGTACATCCCCACCGACCAGCTGGAGCAGATCACCAAGTACGTCGGCGGCGAGGCGCCCACCCTGCACCGGCTCGGCGGTGCCGACTGGACGAAGACCAAGGCGCGGGCGAAGAAGGCGGTCAAGGAGATCGCCGCCGACCTGATCAAGCTCTACAGCGCGCGGATGGCGGCGCCCGGGCACGCCTTCGGCACGGACACGCCGTGGCAACGCGAACTGGAGGACGCCTTCCCGTACGCGGAGACCCCGGACCAGCTGACCACGATCGCCGAGGTCAAGGAAGACATGGAGAAGTCGGTCCCGATGGACCGCCTGATCTGCGGCGACGTCGGCTACGGCAAGACGGAGATCGCGGTCCGCGCCGCCTTCAAGGCCGTCCAGGACGGCAAGCAGGTCGCGGTCCTGGTCCCGACGACACTGCTGGTGCAGCAGCACTTCGGCACGTTCTCCGAGCGGTACGCGCAGTTCCCGGTGAACGTCAGAGCGCTCTCCCGCTTCCAGACAGACACCGAGGCGAAGGCGGTCGTGGAGGGCCTCGTGGAGGGATCGGTGGACGTCGTCATCGGCACCCACCGCCTGTTCTCCTCGGAGACGAAGTTCAAGGACCTCGGCCTGGTCATCGTCGACGAGGAGCAGCGCTTCGGCGTCGAGCACAAGGAGCAGCTGAAGAAGCTCCGCGCGAACGTCGACGTCCTGACGATGTCGGCGACCCCGATCCCGCGCACGCTGGAGATGGCGGTGACCGGCATCAGGGAGATGTCGACGATCACCACGCCGCCGGAGGAGCGGCACCCGGTGCTGACGTTCGTCGGGCCGTACGAGGAGAAGCAGATCGGCGCGGCGATCCGCCGCGAACTGCTGCGCGAGGGTCAGGTCTTCTACATCCACAACCGGGTGGAGTCCATCGACCGCGCCGCGGCCCGGCTGCGTGAGATCGTCCCCGAGGCGCGCATCGCCACCGCCCACGGCCAGATGTCGGAGACGGCCCTGGAGCAGGTCGTCGTCGACTTCTGGGAGAAGAAGTTCGACGTGCTGGTCTCGACGACGATCGTCGAGTCCGGCATCGACATCTCCAACGCCAACACCCTGATCGTGGAGCGCGGCGACAACTTCGGCCTGTCCCAGCTGCACCAGTTGCGCGGCCGGGTGGGCCGTGGCCGCGAGCGCGGCTACGCCTACTTCCTGTACCCGCCGGAGAAGCCGCTGACGGAGACCGCCCACGAGCGCCTGGCCACCATCGCGCAGCACACCGAGATGGGCGCGGGCATGTACGTGGCGATGAAGGACCTGGAGATCCGCGGCGCCGGAAACCTGCTGGGCGGCGAGCAGTCCGGGCACATCGCGGGCGTCGGCTTCGACCTGTACGTGCGCATGGTGGGCGAGGCCGTCGCGGACTACCGGCGGCAGTTGGAGACGGGAGAGATCGAGGAGGAGCCGCCGCTCGAGGTCAAAATCGAGCTGCCGGTCGACGCGCACGTCCCGCACGACTACGCGCCCGGGGAGCGGCTGCGCCTCCAGGCCTACCGGTCCATCGCCTCCGCGGACTCCGAGGAGGACATCAAGGCCGTCCGCGAGGAACTCACCGACCGCTACGGCAAGTTGCCCGAGCCGGTGGAGAACCTGCTGCTGGTGGCCGGTCTGCGCATGCTCGCCCGGGCCTGCGGCGTCGGCGAGATCGTCCTCCAGGGCAACAACATCCGCTTCGCCCCGGTGGATCTGCGCGAGTCGCAGGAGCTGCGCGTCAAGCGCCTCTACCCGGGCTCGGTGATCAAGCCGGCCGTCCACCAGGTCCTCGTGCCCCGTCCCAAGACCGCGAAGATCGGCGGCAAGCCGCTGGTCGGCCGTGAACTGCTGGGCTGGGTGGGGGAGTTCCTGGCTTCCATTCTGGGTTCGTAGTCCGCGCGTCTCCGGGCCGCGAAGGGTTCGCCGTCCGCGCACGTTGACGCCCCGTGACCCCAGTACCCCCTGTGTGGCCTGGGCATATTCCCCGCTACGGTGGGCACCAGGTGAAGGACGCCCGAACCAGGGGCGAGACCAGGCAGGTTAGGGGAGGGGCGCAGCGTGACGCGTCTGCGGGGCGGGGCGGTTGCGGCTGCCGTAATGGCACTGTTCGTGACCGGATGCACGGAGCAGTTGGACGGCGCGGGCGGGCCCGAGCCGGCGAAGACCGGCGGCGCGGCCCTCGCCGCCGCCGAGTCACTGACCGTCAAGGGCCGGGCACCGAAGACCGGCTACGCCCGGGAGAAGTTCGGCACCGCCTGGGCGGACACCGACTCCAACGGCTGCCCCACCCGCGACGACATCCTCGAACGGGATCTGGAGCAGGTGCGGTTCACCGACGGGGACTGCAAGGTGTCGTACGGCGTGCTGGAGCGGGACCCGTACTCCGGCAAGGAGATCGTCTACCGGCGTGGGCGCAGCCAGGTCGACATCGACCATGTCGTCGCCCTCTCGGACGCCTGGCAGAAGGGCGCCGCGTACTGGGACGCGAGCAAGCGCATAGCGCTGGCCAACGACCCGCTCAACCTGCTCGCCGTGGACGCGAGCACCAACCGCTCCAAGGGCGACGGCGACACGGCGACGTGGCTGCCGCCCGCCAAGGCCTACCGGTGCACGTACGTCGCCGCGCAGGTCGCGGTGAAGAAGAAGTACGAACTGTGGGTCACCGCGGCCGAGAAGACCGCGATGAAGAAGGTCCTGTCCACCTGCCCCGGCCAGAAGCTCCCCTCCGGCGGCAACCCGACGAAGGCACCGGAGCGCTTCCGGGCCCGCTGAGCGCGGTCGGGGTCGCCGCCACACGCCGGCCGCCGGAGAAGCGGTCGGCGTGTGGCGGCTCGGGCGTCAGAGCTTGTCGAGGTCCAGGACGTCCTTGTCGGCGGGCGGCACCGCCGGGACCGGCTTGTCGTAGTCCGTGAAGGAGATGTCTTCCGGCTGCTTCGCCGTGGTGTTCTCGATCCGCAGCAGGTACGGCTTGCCCTCGGTGGCGACGTAGAGGGTGTGGCGGTCCTTGCCCTCGGCCTCGGTGAGGGTGAACGCGGGTGTGCCGTCGAGGGTCGTCGCCCTGCCCTTGCGGGCGGCCGAGCGGGTGTCCTCGAAGTCGGCGAGCAGCCCGTCGAGGTCGCAGAAGCCGGTGATGTCCTTGGCGTCGGCACTGTCGGCGGCGGTCTTCACCCAGCGGTCGGCGAGCATGTCCACCACTCCGTCGACCTCCGACTTGGACTGCCCCTTGCCCTCGGAGCGCAGGTACGCCTCGTCGAACTTCATGTAGACCGTGTCGTCGGTCCTGATGAGGCCGACCTCGCCCTCGCCGGACATTCCCAGGGTCCCGGCGCAGTGCCCCTCGCGGTCCAGGGCCAGGTCGAGCTCGACGGTGCCCTCGTCGTCGGGGACGCTGCCCTTCAGGGTGAGGGAGGTGGCGCTCCGGGTGGCCTTGAGCGCCCTGTCGACGATCTCCTGCCCGGACAGGTCGGCGAACGGGGCCTGTCCGTCCGTGGCGCCGGCGGCCTTGTGCGTTGAGCCGGCCGTGCCCTCGGCGCCGCCGTCTGCCGCGTCCGGCTTCTCGGAGCCGCACGCGGTGAGCGCGAGCGAGGCGGTGACGGCGGCCAGGCAGAGTGCGGCGGCGGTGTGACGCATGGGGTCCCCCTGGGTTGTCGTGAGGTGAGTGAGCGGCGATCGTGCCGTGGTGACGGCACGGGCAGGGGGCGATGGTGCGGCGGGGAGCACCGGGTGCGGGGGCCCCGGTGCGGATGTGAGGCACCGGGGGCCGGGGCCCGGTGCGGGAGCGGAAGCTCTAGAAGTTGCCGTTGCCGAGCAGTTCGCCGTCGGCGTCGTAGACCGTGACGAGGCCGTTCTCGCTGTGCTTCCAGTCCGCGAAGACGGAGGCGATCAGCTTGGCGGGACCCGTCCCCTTGCCCATCAGGCCGCCGGTGAAGTCGGTGTGGATGTCGACGCTGTCGAGGATGTCGTTCTGCTCGTCGGCGCCCTGGACCTTGGTGACGTGGGCGACGGCTTCCTTCTCCTTCGCGGTGCCGTTCTTGTTCACGAAGGCCTTGAACTGGTCCGCCTGGGAGCCCTTGGCGGACTTCTTGTCCTTGGCGGCGCCCTTGCCGCTGGTGCCGCCGCTGGCCCCCTCGGCCGCCGCCGAGCTGGACGAGCCGCTCTTGGAGTCGCCGGTGTCGGCGCTGCACGACACCGCGCCGATGATCGCGAGACCGACGGCGGCGCCCAGCGCGAGCTTCGTCTTCATGCTCATGAGAAATCCCCTCCCGAGAATGGCGCCGCCATGATCCGGCGGTCGCCCGTTGCGATGGGTCAATCAGAGCAGAAGCTGTGAACCGAGTCAACAAGAACTCCATCGGTTTATCGGTTCACCCCGTGAAGGGGGCTTTCGGGCACCCTTGGGTATGCTCGACGCCACAGAGCCATCACGAGGGGAGCCGTGCGGGTGCAGGACAACGCCACTGAGGTGACCGCCGCCGGAATCGCACGGCTCGCGGGGGTCGGCCGAGCCGCCGTCAGCAACTGGCGCCGCCGCCACGCCGACTTCCCCCGACCTGTCGGCGGCACCGAGGCGAGCCCCGCCTTCGCGCTCGCCGAGGTCGAGGAGTGGCTGCGCAAGCAGGGCAAACTCGCCGAGGTGCCGCTCCGCGAACGGGTCTGGCAGCAGCTCGCCGGACACCCCGCCGGCCCCGTCACCGCCCTCGTCCACGCGGGCTGCGCACTGCTCCTGATCCGCGACCGGCCCACCGAATGGCTGAAGCTGAGCGGCCTGACCGACGCACGCATGGCCGAACTGCTTCCCGCCAAGCTGGCCAAAGCCCTCACCCATCGGTTCGGTTCACAGACCGCTGTGAACACTCAGGGCACGACCCCCGCCCCGGTCGACGCCGACCGCAGTTCACAGGCGACTGTGAACACCGACGGAGCTCCCCCCGCCGCCGCACCCGGCGACGGCCCGGTGACGGCCCCCGCCGGTCACGTGGCCCTGGTCCCGCCCGGCCCCGCCGAACTGGCCGCCTCCGTGCCGCTGCTGAGGGGCGTCGGCGAACTCGCCGTCGAACTCGGCACCCGCCGCGCCTTCGAGTTCCTGCTCGGCCGGCAACTCGACGCCAACCCCCGCCAGTACACACTCACTCCGGCCGGGCCCGCTGCGCTGATGGCCGAACTCGCCGGCCGGCCCCGTACGGTGCTCGACCCCGCCGCCGGCACCGGCGCCCTGCTCGGCGCGGCCGGCTCGCCGACCGCCGTGTACGCGCAGGACGCCGCCGCCGACCTGGCCGCCCTCACCGCGCTGCGGCTCGCCCTGAGCACCGACGCCGAGGTGCACGCACGCGTCGGCGACACCCTGCGCGCCGACGCCTTTCCTGGCCTCACGGTGGACGCGGTGCTGTGCCACCCGCCGTTCAACGAGCGCAACTGGGGCCATAACGAACTCGCCTACGACCCGCGCTGGGAGTACGGCTTCCCCGCGCGCACCGAATCCGAACTGGCCTGGGTCCAGCACGCCCTCGCCCACCTGCGCGACGGCGGCACCGCCGTCCTGCTGATGCCGCCCGCCGCCGCGTCCCGCCGCTCCGGCCGCCGCATCCGCGCCGACCTGCTCCGCCGCGGCGCCCTGCGGGCCGTGATCGCGCTGCCCGCCGGGTCGGCGCCCCCGTACAACATTCCGCTGCACCTCTGGGTGCTGCGCCGCCCCGCCGCCGGAGCCCAGCCCTCCCCGCCCGAACTGCTGCTCGTGGACACGGCCGCCGCCGACGGGCCCGCCCGCGGCGACTGGCAGGCCGTGCGCTCCGCCGTCCTCGACGCCTGGCGGCCCTTCGACCGCACCGGCACGGCCGACGAGCAGCCGGGGCTCAGCCGCTGCGTCCCGGTGATCGACCTCCTCGACGACGACGTCGACCTCGCCCCCGCCCGCCACCTGCCGCTGGCGGCCGACGGCGGAGCCGAGCAACTGGCCGACGTCGGGGCGCGCCTGGGCGACACCCTGCGGCTCGCCGCCAACCTCGCCCCGCCGCCGCCCGCCACCGGGGCCCCGCCGGCGCGCTGGCCGCTGACCAGCGTCGGCGAACTCGCCCGCGCGGGCGCCCTGGTCCTGCGCACCTCCGGCAGCACCGGCCCCACCGCCGCGTCGCACCCCCGTACCCCCGCCGCCGGTGTCCCGGCCGCCGGCCGGCCGTCCCGTACGGGCGTTCCCGTCCTCACCGACCACGACGTCCTCGCCGCCGCCGCGCCGTCCGGGATGCTGCCCGACGGGGAGCCGGCCGAGGACATCGTGCTCACCGAAGCCGGCGACGTCGTCGTCCCCGTCCTCGGCGGGGGGCGCGTCGCCCGCGTCGTCGACGAGCGCACCGCCGGGGCCGCGCTCGGCCGCAACCTCACCCTGCTGCGCCCCGACCCGGCCGCGCTCGACCCGTGGTTCCTCGCCGGATTCCTGCGCGGCACCGCCAACAACCGCCAGGCCAGCAGCTACGCGTCCACCGCGACCCGGCTCGACGCGCGCAGGCTCCAACTCCCCCGGATCCCGCTGGAGCAGCAGCGGACCTACGGCGAACGGTTCCGCGGACTGGCCGCCTTCGAGGACGCCCTGCGACTGGCCGGACACCTCGGCGAGCAACTGGTGCGGGGCATGTACGACGGGCTGACCGACGGGACGGTCCCGCCCGGCGGCTGACCGAGCGGGGGCCGACCAAGCGCGCGCTGCGGGACGGCGGAGAGGAGGGCGGGAGCGGGAGACGGCAACGGTTCGGTACATCCCAAGCCGGTTGTCCGGGCGGACCGATACCCTCGGAACACGCTCGGAGCACCCTCGGTTCCGCACCGTACGCAACGTCCCCACAGGCGCCCCACCGGGGCCTCGGCACTAGGAGCAGTCATGCACGGCCCCGGCCACGCACCGCCGCAGCCTCCGCGCCCCTCGACCGCGCTGGTGGTCGGGCTCCGGGTGCTGTTCGTGGCCCTCTCGGTGCTGAGCCTCGGCTTCCTGGCCTGGGGCACCATGCTGCGCGTCGCCTGCCTGACCCGTGCCCGGCGCGACTGGATCCTGTTCGCCCTGTCACTCGTCGTCCTGTGCGTGGGCTGTGTGTTCCTGGGCGTCGACGGCACCGGCGAGGAGGGCGACCCGCAGACCTGGCGCGGCGATGTCGGCGTGGCGCTGCTCCTGCTGTCCGCGTTCGGCAGCGTCGGCTACTTCCTGTTCCGGGACCTCCGCCACCACGAGGCCCCCCTGGCCGGCAGGATCGTCCCCAGTCCCACGGCCGCCACCGTGGTGTACGGCTACCCGCCGTCCGCCGCCCCGCAGAGCTACGGCCCGCCGCCCGCCCCGTACGGCCGGCCACAGCCCGCGTCCTACTCCCCGCCGCAGCCGGGTCCTTACTCCCCGCCGCAGCCCGCCTCCTTCCAATCCGCGCCGAACCCGGCGCCCGCGCCCGCCCCCAACGCGGTGCCCCGGCAGCCGCAGCGTCCCGCGCCCGCCCGCATCGACCAGGTCCGCGCCGAACTGGACGAGCTGAGCGACTTCCTGCGCGGCCAGGACAACGGCCACGGCCACGGCGGGCAGTCCGGCCATGGTGGGCAGTCCGGTCACGGCGGGCAGTCCGGCCATGGTGGGCAGTCCGGTCACGGCGGGCGGTCCGGACAGGGCGGAACCACCCCGGGCACCGGGGACGCCGGGTTCACCACGAGCTGGGGCGCGGGAGACGGCCGGTGACCGCACGCGTCGTCGCCGGACGCTACGAACTGTCCACGCTCATCGGACAAGGCGGCATGGGCCAGGTGTGGACGGGCTACGACAAGCGGCTCGACCGCCGGGTCGCCGTCAAACTGCTGCGCCCCGACAAGGTCGCGGGACCCCACAGCCAGGACGCCGCCGAACTGCGCCGCCGCTTCGTCCGCGAGTGCCGCGTCACCGCCCAGGTCGACCACCCCGGCCTGGTCACCGTGCACGACGCGGGCAGCGAGGACGAGAACCTCTACCTCGTCATGCAGTACGTCGACGGCGCCGACCTCGCCGACCACCTCGCCGAACACGAGCCGTACCCCTGGCGGTGGGCGGTCGCCGTCGCCGCCCAGCTGTGCGCCGTGCTGTCCGCCGTGCACGCCGTACCGATCGTCCACCGCGACCTCAAACCGCGGAACGTGATGGTGAAGCCGGACGGCACCGTCACCGTCCTCGACCTCGGCGTCGCCTCCGTCCTCAGCACCGAGACCACCCGCCTCACCCGCACCGGCTCACCCATCGGCAGCCCTGCCTACATGGCCCCCGAACAGGCCATGGGCGGCGCCGTCGGTCCGTACACCGACCTGTACGCGCTCGGCGTGGTGCTGCACGAACTCCTCAGCGGAGACGTCCCGTTCGCCGCCTCCACCGCGGTCGGCGTGCTGCACCGCCACCTCTACGAGCCGCCGGTGCCCGTGCGTCGGCTGCGCCCTGAGATCCCCGACGCCCTCGAATCCCTCGTGCTGCGGCTGCTCGCCAAGGACCCCCAGCACCGCCCGGCCAGTGCCCAGGCGGTGTACGAGGACCTGCTGCCGCTGCTGCCCCCGCGCGGCCCGCACACCGGCGGCCCCCTCGATCCGACCCGCCCCTTCCTGCGACCGCACGCCCCCTGGCCCGACCGAGCCGTCATCCCCGCGCCGCGCCCCGAACCGGCCACCGCCGGGGCCGGCGGCCACCACGACGTCGCCACCGCCGTCGACGAGGTCAAGAGGCTGCTCGGCGAGGGCCGCATCACCCAGGCCGTCGACGTCCTCGGCGCGATCCTCCCGGCCGCCGCCGCCCAGCACGGCGAGCACTCCCCGGTGGTGCGCACCCTGCGCAAGCAGTACGCGGCCACGCTGATGGACGACGGTCAGTACCGGCGCGCCCTGCCCGAACTGCGGCGCCTCGCCGACGAACGGGCCACCGAGGCGGGCCCCGCCGACCCGCAGTCCCTCCGGTTCCGCTACGACGCGGCGCAGTGCCTCGAGCAACTCGGCGAGCCGGCCGCGGCACTCACCGAGTACCGGGCTCTGCTGCCCTACTTCGAGAACCGGTTCGCGGAGAACCCGTACACGGCCGCCGATCCCGACCTGCCCTTCGAGATCCGCCGCCGCATCGGGCACCTGCTGCTCGCTCTCGGCGACCGGACCGCCGCCCACGACACCCTGCTGCGCCTGCTGCACGACGCGGAGCGCCGGCACGGACCCGTGCATCCCTTCCCGGCCGAGATCCAGCGCACCCTGCACTGGCTGGGCCAGGTGCACGGCTGACCGGTGCGGTTCAACGCCCGTACAGGGGTGAGGTTCAGCGCCCGTACGGGTAGCCGTACGTGCCCTGCGGCACCGTGGGTGACGAAGGGCCCGCCCCGTACCCGGCCGCTGCCGCCGCTTGCGGCATCCGCCGGTCGAACACGGCGAAGAACAGCATCCCCGTCGCCGCCAGCAGGCACAGGATGATCACGATGCCGAGCACCGCGGCGGCGTCGCTGTCGTCGGGCACGACGAACAGTCCCGGCATCACGGCACACTCGTACAGGACGAACGCGGCGAAGGCGCCCCAGTCCGACCCGCGTCCGCGGCGGATCGCCACGTACAGGAACGGCACCCACACCAGCAGGCCCAGGGAGCCCCAGACCAGGACGGACCAGACGATCCGCTGGAACCAGCCGGCCTCCAGCCGCTTGTCCATCTCCACCCCCAAGCGCTCCGCCGCTCGGGGGACGGAGTCGTCGCAGGGCAAGGTTAAGGCCACGGCGGGGGGCGTGGAGGCCGCATGTGGACGACGGGACGGGCGGCGGGAAGGGGTGAGGGACAGGGGCGCGGGCTCAGGACTCCTTGCGCAGGGCGTCCACGATCCGGAGCGTGAGCTTCTTCGCCGTCGCCGCCCCGTTGTCGTGGCCGTCAGTCGACATGACGCTGACGACGTTCGTGCCGACGCGGGCCGCGACGAGGGTCGAGCCGTTGTCCCAGGACGGGTCCGTGAGGGTGAGGGTGTAGGCGCCGTCGCCCAGGCCGGGCGTGGAGCGGCCGGTGACCCTCACCTTGGTGCGGGTCTGCGAGTCGGTGAAGTCCGTGCAGGCCGTGGCCGCCTTCTCCACGGACTTGAGGACGCTCGCCGCCGTCGTGCCCCGGTAGGCGTCGATCTCCTGACCGATGTCCTCGGAGGTGTTCTTGTCGACGTAGTCGTTCTGCGCGAAGGACACGCCGCTGATCCCGGTGATGTCTATCCAGGCGGTGCCGCCCAGCTTGCCGCAGTCCGGCTTGGCCGCCGGGGCGCTCGACGGGGGCGTGTAGGTGCCGCCGGAGTCCCTGGCCCCGCTCGGGTCGACGGCGAAGCCGGAGGCGAAGAACGACGCCGGGGCGAGCGCCTTCTTCAGCTGGGTGCCCGTGAGCAGACCGGCGTTCGGGTCGCTGGAGGACCCGGAGGACGCATGGCCGGCGGAGCCGGACGAGCCGCAGGCCGTCAGGGCCAGGGGAAGCGCGGCCAGGGCGAGAACACGGGCGGCGCGGGGCGCGAAGTGCATGTGAGGTGCTTTCTCGGGCTGGGCCACAGAGGCGTGGCCAGCGGACCTTATGACGTCCGAGCAGGCCGGATCGGCGCCCGTCGCAGGTAACACGCATGTTTTTGCTGCGCCTTGAATGATTCTTGTGCCCTGCGAGGCGATCACTTTTCAGGCCGGAGAGGTTCCGTCGGTTAGCGTGCCTCCGCAAACGTGCAACATGCACCTAAACGACGACAGGGGTGGGGATGGCCGAGCACCGGCAGTCGAAGAAGCGCAGGTACATCACGTGGGCGGCGGCCGGGGCCGTCGTCGTCGCCGGCGCCGGGATCGCGGCCCAGACGTCCATGGCGGCCACCTCCTGGCCCGCCCAGAAGACCTTCACCGGCCGTGCCTTCGACACCTGCTCGGCGCCCTCGCTGAGCGCCATGAAGGCCTGGAACACCGGCTACTACGGAGCCGCAGCCGTCTACGTCGGCGGCAAGAACCGCGGCTGCGCCCAGCCCAACCTCACCGCCTCCTGGGTGAAGTCGGTGAGCTCCATGGGCTGGAAGCTCATCCCGCTGTACGTCGGCGCGCAGCCGCCCTGCCAGAAGAGCGCCAACCCCGAGCGGCTCACCGCCGCCACGGCCGCCTCCCTGGGCACCAGCGACGCCAAGGACGCGGTGGCCAAGTCGGCGGCGCTCGGCCTCAAGGCGGGCAGCCCCGTCTACCTCGACATGGAGCCGTACGACATCACCGACAAGGCGTGCAACAACGCGGTGCTGACCTACGTCCGAGCCTTCGACAAGGAACTGCGCGCCAAGACGTACCGGGCCGGCTTCTACGGCTTCACCAGCTCCAGCGCCAAGGCCATCGCGACCGCGACGAACAAGACGGACCTGCCGGGCAACCTCTGGTACGCCCTGTGGGACGGCAAGGACACCACCACCACGGACTGGCCCTTCGGCAAGACCCAGTTCACCGACCACAGCCGCGCCCACCAGTACAAGGTCAACAGCAAGGAGACCCGCGGCGGCCACACCATCACCGTCGACCGCGACACCTGGGACGCCCCGGTGGCGATCACCGGCTGACGCCGGGCTTCGGCCTCGGCCGGCGTCCGCTCGGGCGAGAGCGGCGTGATGGTGGGACATCCGTTCGGGCGGGTGTGGCGTGACGGTGCCTGAAGTCGTGGTGAATCGTTGGTCGAATGGGTTGGCCGGAGCCCGGCCGCTGCCTACCATCGATCATCGCAAGACTTTGTGCGCCCGCCCGTCGTTCTACCACCACCCCTGGTGGAGGCGCTGCGCGCCGCACCTGTCGAAGCAATCTCCACAACGGGAGGTTTCCTTGCACCGCCGCCGTCGCACCGCGCTCGTCCTGTCCGCCGCGCTCCTCGCGGCGGCACCCCTGCTCACCGCCTGTGGAAGCGACGCGCGTCCGGGCGCGGCGGCCGTGGTCGGCGGCCAGCGGATCACCCTCGGGCAGTTGCAGAGCCGGGTGAGCGAGGTGCGCGAGGCACAGCGGGCCGCGGTGGCCGACGAGGCGCAGTACCAGCAGGCCGTCGCCGCGACCGGCACGCTCACCCGGGACACGCTGCACCAGATGGTGCTCGACCGGGTGCTGGACCGCGCCGCCCGGAACGCGGGCCTCAGCGTCAGCCGCCGCGAGATCCAGCAGCTGCGCACCGGCCTCGAGCAGCAGGCGGGCGGCGCCAAGGCGCTCGAGGACACCTGGCTCCAGCGGTACGGGGTGCCGCCGCGGCGCCTCGACGACAACCTGCGCCTCCAGCTGGAGGCGCAGAAGCTCGCGGCCCATCTGAACACCGACGCCGGCCAGCCGGCCTTCTGGAAGGCGCTGTCCGAGGCCTCCGCCGAACTCCGCGTCGACCTCAACCCGCGCTACGGCGCGTGGGACGTCGAGAAGAGCACCCTCGTGAACGCGAAGACGCCGTGGCTGCGGGACGTCTCGGCGGCGGACGCGAAGCAGTCGGCCTGACCGGACGCCGGACGGCCGGGCCCGTGGACAACCGGGCCGGGGGACGGCCCTCGGCCTGTGGACAACCGGGGGTGACGTCGGCGGTGTGCGTTACGTTCGGACCGTGAACACCACCAGCGCGACCACCTCCGAAGCGGCCCCGGGCCGGATCATCCTGCTCACCACCAGCCATCGGGTCGCCCCCGGGCTGCTGTCCTGGCCCGCCTGGCAGGCGCTGCGGGCGGCCGACCGGGTGCTGTGCGCGGACGGTGCCCATCCGCAGCTGCCGTATCTGCGGGAGGCGGGCACAGCCGTGGACGAGGCGGCACCGACCGCCGAGGAGCTGGTGGACGCGTGCGCCGGCGGCCGTACGGTCGTCGTCGTGGCCACCGGCGAAGGCGAGCCCGCCCTGACCGACGGCCTGGCCCGCCTGGCCGGCTCCGGCCGTGTGCACATGCCGGAGCTGGAGCTCCTCCCCGCCTCCTACGACCTGCCCGGCGCCCGCCTGCTCGACCTCGTCCAGGTCATGGACCGTATCCGCGCCGAGTGCCCCTGGTCGTCCCGGCAGACCCACAAGGGCCTGGCCAAGTACGGCATCGAGGAGGCGTACGAGCTGGTCGAGGCGATCGAGGACGGCGACCGCGAGGAACTGCGCGAGGAGCTGGGCGACGTCCTGCTCCAGGTGGTCTTCCACGCCCGTATCGCCGAGGAGGACCCCGAGGAGCCGTTCTCCATCGACGACGTGGCCGGGGGCATCGTCGCCAAGCTGATCCACCGCCACCCGCACGTCTTCGGCGACGAGACCGCCACCACCCCGGAGGAGGTCAAGGAGCACTGGCTGCGCACCAAGGCCGAGGAGAAGCGGCGCACCTCCGTGACCGAGGGCGTCCCCCTCGGCCAGCCCGGCCTCGCCCTCGCCGCCAAGCTGGCCTCCCGGGTCCGCACGGCGGGCCTGGAGGTCCCCCTCCCGGCGAAGGAGGGCTTCGGCTACGAGCTGCTGGCCCTGGCCGCCCGCGCCGAGGCGGAGGGCGTCGACCCGGAGGCGGCACTGCGCGCGGCGGCGCGCGCGTACCGGGACGCGATCATAGAAACGGAGGGCACCTGAAGGCCTGAGGGGCACGGGGCGGCATCGGCACGCGGCTCCACCGCGCGGACGCGCCGACGCTAGGGTCAGCCGTATGCACGACCAGCCACCCACCCTGTTCACCTGGGAGTTCGCGAGCAACCCCTACCCGGCCTACGCCTGGCTCCGCGAGCACGCCCCCGTGCACAGGACCCGTCTGCCCAGCGGAGTCGAGGCCTGGCTGGTCACCCGGTACGCCGACGCCAGGCAGGCCCTCGCCGACCAGCGGCTGTCCAAGAACCCGGCGCACCACGCCGAGCCCGCGCACGCCAAGGGCAAGACCGGCATCCCCGGCGAGCGCAAGGCCGAGCTGATGACCCACCTGCTGAACATCGACCCGCCGGACCACACCCGGCTGCGCCGGCTGGTCAGCAAGGCGTTCACCCCGCGCCGCGTCGCCGAGTTCGCCCCGCGTGTGCAGGAGCTGACCGACGGGCTCATCGACGGGTTCGCCGAGCGCGGCACCGCCGACCTCATCCACGAGTTCGCCTTCCCGCTGCCCATCCACGCCATCTGCGACCTGCTCGGCGTCCCCCGCGAGGACCAGGACGACTTCCGGGACTGGGCGGGCATGATGATCCGCCACGGCAAGGGCCCGCGCGGCGGAGTGGCCCGCTCGGTGAAGAAGATGCGCGGCTATCTCGCGGACCTCATCCACCGCAAGCGCGAGGCGCTGCCCGCCGAACCCACCCCCGGCGAAGACCTCATCTCCGGCCTCATCCGCGCCTCCGACCACGGCGAGCACCTCACCGAGAACGAGGCCGCCGCCATGGCCTTCATCCTCCTGTTCGCCGGTTTCGAGACCACCGTCAACCTCATCGGCAACGGCATCTACGCCCTGCTCACCCACCCCGAGCAGCGGGACCGGCTCCAGCGGTCCCTCGCCGAGGGGGACGGCGGCCTGCTGGAGACGGGAGTGGAGGAACTCCTGCGCTACGACGGGCCGGTGGAACTGGCCACCTGGCGCTACGCCACCCGGCCGCTCACCATCGGCGGGCAGGACATCGCCCCCGGCGACCCGGTCCTCGTCGTGCTCGCCGCCGCCGACCGGGACCCGGAGAGGTTCGCCGGCCCCGACGTCCTCGATCTCGGGCGGCGTGACAACCAGCACCTCGGCTACGGACACGGCATCCACTACTGCCTCGGCGCACCGCTCGCCCGCCTGGAGGGCCAGACCGCGCTGGCCACCCTCCTCACCCGGCTCCAGGACCTGCGACTGGATACGGATCCGGCCGACTTGCGCTGGCGCGGCGGGCTCATCATGCGCGGACTGCGGACGCTGCCGGTGCGGTTCACCCCAGGCCGGTAAGTCGCAGGGAAGTCGGACAAGGCCGGAAAAGGCTCCCGCCACCGCACCACGTCCACCCACTGACGGGCACGAAGATGACACACGTTCAACTGTGTGATCTTCACGTGATCTGTGCGGCATGAACTTGTGACAAGCGATCGTCAGCCGATACTTTCACCCATCGGCGTGGCGCCGAGTCCGTGGTCGCCACGCCGGTCACCGCTGTCGCACGAAAGGTCTCCGTATGCTCTCCGGCAACGGTCGTCACCGTCGGCCCCGTCAGGCTCCGGCCCTCCTCGTCGCCGCCGGAGTGACCGGATCCGCCATCGCCATCCCGCTGATCGGCGCCGGCGGCGCCAGCGCGGCCGACGGCAACACGTGGGACAAGGTGGCCAAGTGCGAGAGCGGCGGCGCCTGGAGCGCCAACACCGGCAACGGCTACTACGGCGGCCTGCAGTTGGCGCAGGACGACTGGGAGAAGTACGGCGGTCTCGACTACGCCTCGAGCGCCGACCAGGCCAGCCGGTCCCAGCAGATAGCCGTGGCCGAGAAGCTGCTCGCCGACCAGGGGCCCGGTGCCTGGCCGACGTGCGGGCTGCTCTCCGGGCTCAGCGAGAAGTCCGGGGCGGCGAAGGTCGACACCGGCGTGGGTGATTCTTCGGGATCCTCCAACTCCTCCGGAAAGTCCCTCACGGACGACCTCGGCCTGTCCGACTCGTCGCAGACGTCGACCGGCTCGTCCGGCTCGTCGGACACCGGCCCCGGTTCGGCGGGCTCCTCCGACTCGCCGACCGCATCCCCCGCCACGTCCTCCCCCTCACCGTCCTCGCCCGCCGAGAAGGGCAAGCCGACCAAGTCCGACACGTCCCCCGATGTCGCGGTAAGCGGGCCCCAGTCGCCCGACGCCTCGCCCTCGATCACGCCGGAGCGGGGTGACGCGGACAAGTCGTGGCGGATCGGCGCCACTTCGGCGCTGGTCGACACCGGGGCGCTCGGTACCGGACGGCATCGCGGCGGCAGCGCCGTCGAGGACTCGGCCGACTCTCACGCGGCCGCGTCCTCCGGCCGTCACGCCTCACGCGGCGGGGGCTCCGCGCGCGCCGCGGTCGGCGACTCCTACACCGTCCGTGCCGGCGACTCGCTCGAGTCGATCGCCGACTCCCTTGGCCTCCAGGGCGGATGGGGCGCGCTGTACGCCGCGAACAAGGGGGTGATCGGGTCCGACCCGAACCACATCACCGCCGGTCAGGCCCTGAATGTCCCTATCGAAACGACCCACGACTAGCGGGAGTTCACGTCACACTTCGCGCCGAATGTCCCATTCGCTGAAAGTGTGGGATGAGTCTCAGAAGTACTGATCGTCTTTGGATTTCGGCGGAGCGCATGCCTACGGTCATGACCGCTCGTCACCGCGAGCCCCGGCTGCCGCAACGCCGAATCCTGCCAGCGGCCGCACGGGAACAGTCGTCGCGTCAAGCGCCGTGGGCAGGAGCGGGGGACCCAAGGTAAGTGCCGCGCCGGGCAGTTGACCGGAGCGGCTAGGGGTGGAGCCGTGCCTCACACAGGAGGCACGGCCGGGCAACTCAACCGGCCCGAACCCGACAGCTCACCTCGCAGGCGTCGGTGAGGGGATCCATCCATGCTGTTCTCCAGCAAGGGCAAGCACCGTCGTACGTCCAAGGCCACCCGTGTCATCGCGCTCGCCGGTGTCGCCGGCGCCGCAGTCGCCGCCCCGCTGATGGCGGTCGGCGACGCGTCCGCCGCCACCGCCTCCGAGTGGGACGCGGTCGCCCAGTGCGAGTCGGGCGGCAACTGGTCCATCAACACGGGCAACGGCTTCTACGGCGGACTCCAGTTCACCAACTCCACCTGGGCCGCGTACGGCGGCACCGCCTACGCCTCGCGCGCCGACCTGGCCTCCAAGTCGCAGCAGATAGCCGTCGCCGAGAAGGTCCTCGCGGGCCAGGGCAAGGGCGCCTGGCCGGTCTGCGGCAAGGGTCTGTCCGGCGCCGCCTACACCGGCGGCGCCCCCGCGTCCCCGTCGTCGAGCGGCAGCTCCGCCAAGAGCACCACCACCCGCTCGACCGAGCAGCAGGCCGCCAACCGCTCCGCGACGCGTCCGGCCCCGAGCAAGACCGTCACCACGCCCACCGGCGAGAAGGTCAAGAAGGGCGACGGCGAGTACAAGGTGGTCTCCGGCGACACCCTCAGCTCCATCGCTGCGAAGCACGGGGTCCAGGGCGGCTGGAAGAAGCTGTTCGAGCTGAACAAGGACATCATCGACAACGCCGACCTCATCTACCCGGGCCAGCAGCTCCACCTGAAGTAAGGGCCCGTCCCGCCCTCCATGGGCTCCCCGCCCCGGCGCGTTCCCCCTGCGCGCCGGGGCGGGGCTTTTCGTCTGCCGCTCGCCGGGCCGTTCCCGAACCTTCCCCTCTCCTTTGTTCCGAAAAGGAACAATGGGTGCCGTCACTCTGTCCACGAGGCGGTCGGTCGGCCGGTCGCCGCCCCGGGACGGTTAGGCTCTAGTCGCAAGGCTCACGCCCCGCACTTCCAGCGTCACATCCCAGAAGGAGATGCTCGTGCCGTCCATCGACGTCGTCGTAGCCCGGGAAATCCTGGACTCCCGAGGCAACCCCACGGTCGAGGTCGAGGTCGGCCTCGACGACGGCAGCACCGGTCGTGCCGCCGTCCCCTCCGGCGCCTCCACCGGCGCCTTCGAGGCCATCGAGCTCCGTGACGGCGACCCCAACCGCTACCAGGGCAAGGGCGTCGAGAAGGCCGTCCTCGCCGTGATCGAGCAGATCGGCCCGGAGCTCGTCGGTTACGACGCCACCGAGCAGCGTCTGATCGACCAGGCCATGTTCGACCTGGACGCCACCGACAACAAGGGCTCGCTGGGCGCCAACGCCATCCTCGGCGTCTCCCTCGCCGTCGCCCACGCCGCCTCCGAGGCCTCGGACCTCCCCCTCTTCCGCTACCTGGGCGGTCCGAACGCGCACCTGCTGCCGGTGCCGATGATGAACATCCTGAACGGCGGCTCGCACGCCGACTCCAACGTGGACATCCAGGAGTTCATGATCGCCCCGATCGGCGCGGAGTCCTTCTCCGAGGCCCTGCGCTGGGGCACCGAGGTCTACCACACCCTGAAGAAGGTCCTGAAGAGCAAGGGCCTGTCCACCGGCCTCGGCGACGAGGGCGGCTTCGCCCCGAACCTCGGCTCCAACCGCGAGGCCCTCGACCTCATCCTCGAGGCGATCAAGGAAGCCGGCTACGCCCCCGGCGAGCAGATCGCCCTCGCGCTCGACGTCGCCGCCTCCGAGTTCTACAAGGACGGCAAGTACGTCTTCGAGGGCAAGGAGCGCTCGGCGGCGGAGATGACCGAGTACTACGAGGAGCTGGTGGCCGCCTACCCGCTCGTCTCCATCGAGGACCCGCTGTTCGAGGACGACTGGGCCGGCTGGAAGGTCATCACCGACAAGCTCGGCGACAAGGTCCAGCTCGTCGGCGACGACCTGTTCGTCACCAACCCCGAGCGCCTCGCCCGCGGCATCGAGGAGGGCGCCGCCAACGCGCTGCTGGTGAAGGTGAACCAGATCGGTTCGCTCACCGAGACCCTGGACGCCGTCGAGCTGGCCCAGCGCAACGGCTTCAAGTGCATGATGTCCCACCGCTCCGGCGAGACCGAGGACGTCACGATCGCCGACCTGGCCGTCGCCACCAACTGCGGCCAGATCAAGACCGGCGCCCCGGCCCGCTCCGAGCGCGTCGCCAAGTACAACCAGCTGCTGCGCATCGAGGAGATCCTCGACGACGCCGCGGTGTACGCCGGCCGCTCGGCGTTCCCGCGCTTCAAGGGCTGAGCCGCCCCGGAGGCTGAGCCGCAAAGCGTAAGGCTTCGCCAGTCGCACGTACGTCCCCGTACCCGGTCCCGTACCGTGTCCGGGGACGTACGCGCGTGTGTGCACGGGCACGAACGGGAGGCGGGACGATGGCCGTCAAGGACCGGGACCGGTTCTCCACCACGACCAGGCTCAGGCTGCTCGGTGAGCAGACCGCGGCCCGTGTCTACCGTTCGCAGACCCGCCGCCAGGCCCGCCGCTCCCGCCTCACCGGCCGCGCGGCACTGCTCGCGCTGGTGCTGTGCTCGTTGGTGGTCGCCCTGGCGTACCCGATGCGGCAGTACGTCTCCCAGCGCGCCGACATCGCCGACCTGCAACGGCAGAAGCGGCAGGCCCAGCAACGGGTGGAACAACTGCGCGACCTCAAGGCACGCTGGCAGGACGACGCCTACGCCGAACAGCAGATCCGGCGGCGGCTGCACTACGTGAAGCCCGGGGAGACCGGCTACGTCGTGGTCGACCCGGGCCCGGCCGAGCGGTCCCGCGCCGAGCAGGGGGCGGCCCGCCGCCCCTGGTACGCCAACGTCTGGGACGGGGTCGACAAGTCCGACGCCTCCGACCAGTGAACTGACAGAGAGATGTACGCAAGGCATGGAAACCCCACCGCCGCCCACTGAGCGCACCGAGCCCACCGAGGCGGACGTCGAGGCCTTCAAGCAGCAGCTCGGGCGGCCGCCGCGCGGGCTGCGCGCGATCGCGCACCGCTGTCCCTGCGGGCAGCCCGACGTCGTGGAGACGGCCCCGCGGCTGCCCGACGGCACGCCCTTCCCCACGCTGTACTACCTGACGTGTCCGCGCGCGGCCTCGGCCATCGGCACGCTGGAGGCCGACGGCGTGATGAAGGAGATGACGGAGCGGCTGGCCACCGACCCGGAACTGGCGGCCGCGTACCGGGCCGCGCACGAGGACTACATCCGGCGCCGGGACGAGATCGAGGAGCTGACGGGCTTTCCCAGCGCGGGCGGCATGCCGGACCGCGTGAAGTGCCTGCACGTCCTGGTCGCCCACTCGCTGGCCGCCGGGCCGGGCGTGAACCCGCTCGGTGACGAGGCGATCGCGATGCTGCCCGAGTGGTGGCGCAAGGGCCCGTGCGTGACGCCCGCCGGGCCCGTCGGGACCGAGGAGGGCGGCGCATGACCCGGGTCGCCGCCGTCGACTGCGGTACGAACTCCATCCGTCTGCTGGTCGCGGACGCCGACCCGGCGACGGGGGAACTCGTCGAGCTGGACCGGCGCATGACCATCGTCCGGCTCGGCCAGGGCGTGGACCGCACCGGCCGGCTCGCCCCCGAGGCGCTGGAGCGGACCTTCGCGGCCTGCCGGGAGTACGCCGAGGCCGTCAAGGAGCACGGCGCCGAGCGGCTGCGTTTCGTGGCCACCTCCGCCTCCCGGGACGCCGAGAACCGGGACGAGTTCGTGCGCGGGGTGATGGACATCCTCGGCGTCGAGCCCGAGGTGATCTCCGGTGACCAGGAGGCGGAGTTCTCCTTCACGGGCGCGACGAAGGAGCTGACGGGCCGTGCGGACCTCGACCGGCCCTTCCTGGTGGTGGACATCGGCGGCGGCTCGACGGAGTTCGTCGTGGGCGACGACCACGTCCGCGCGGCGCGCTCGGTGGACGTGGGCTGCGTCCGCATGACGGAGCGTCACCTGGTGCGGGACGGGGTGGTCACGGACCCGCCGACGGAGGACCAGATCGCCGCCATACGGGCCGACGTCGAGACCGCGCTCGACCTCGCCGAGAAGACGGTCCCGCTGCGCGAGGCGCGCACCCTGGTGGGCCTGGCCGGCTCGGTGACGACGGTGTCGGCGATCGCGCAGGACCTGCCCGCGTACGACTCGGCGGCCATCCACCACTCCCGCGTCTCCCGCGAGCGCGTCCGCGAGATCAGCGATCGCCTCCTGCACTCCACGCACGCCGAGCGCGCGGCGATCCCGTCCATGCATCCGGGCCGTGTCGACGTCATCGGCGCGGGCGCCCTGGTCCTGCTGGCCGTCATGGAGCGCATCGGCGCACACGAGGTCGTCGTCAGCGAACACGACATCCTCGACGGCATCGCGTGGTCGGTGGCGTAGGCCCGTTTTCTACTGGTCGGTAGCCTCCGGCTGAGCAGTCCCGATACCGTGTGAGCGCACCCGAGGGGCCCGCCGGGCGCCCCTCGGTGACGCTCCGCCAGGGAAACTTCGTGAAGTTCTTCACAAGGAATTCGGCCCTGTCAAGGGCCGAAAGGGCCTCCGGGGGCCTTTTCGGGGTCTCAGCAGGGAGGAAACCGTGCTCGGGTGAGCGCCGGGAAGACGTTCCGGAAGGGTCGCAGGGCCCCTCCGCAGGGGACCTTCTTCGGTCGGAGGAGCAGCTCACGTGGCCTTGACAACGGTCCGAACCGGACGGTGGCCGTCTGCCGCCGCCAGGGCCCTCCGCGCAGGGGTCGCGCAGTTTAGCACAGGGTCTGCCCAACCTTGTGAAGGGGCGCACGAGCGACCCCCCTGGGGCAGGTGGATACTCGATGCCATGAGCACCACGGAGCGTCCCAGGATCCTCGTAGTAGGCGGTGGGTACGTAGGCCTGTACGCAGCTCGGCGCATCCTCAAGAAGATGCGCTACGGAGAGGCGACCGTCACGGTCGTCGACCCCCGTTCGTACATGACCTACCAGCCCTTCCTCCCCGAAGCCGCAGCCGGCAGCATCTCCCCCCGGCACGTCGTCGTCCCGCTGCGACGCGTGCTGCCCAAGGCGGAGGTCCTCACCGGCCGGGTCACCACCATCGACCAGGACCGCAAGGTCGCCACGGTCGCCCCGCTGGTCGGCGAGGCGTACGAGCTGCCCTTCGACTACCTGGTCATCGCGATGGGCGCGGTGTCCCGCACCTTCCCGATCCCGGGCCTGGCCGAGCAGGGCATCGGCATGAAGGGCATCGAGGAGTCCATCGGACTGCGCAACCACGTCCTGGAGCAGCTCGACAAGGCCGACTCCACTACCGACGAGGAGATCCGCCGCAAGGCGCTCACCTTCGTCTTCATCGGCGGTGGCTTCGCCGGCGCCGAGACCATCGGTGAGGTCGAGGACATGGCCCGGGACGCGGCCAAGTACTACACCAACGTGTCCCGCGAGGACATGCGCTTCATCCTCGTCGACGCCGCCGACAAGATCCTCCCCGAGGTCGGCCCGAAGCTCGGCCAGTACGGCAGGGAGCACCTCGAGGGCCGCGGTGTGGAGGTCTACCTCTCCACCTCCATGGAGTCCTGCGTCGACGGCCACGTGGTGCTCAAGAACGGCCTCGAGGTCGACTCCAACACGATCGTGTGGACCGCGGGCGTCAAGCCCAACCCGGCGCTGTCCCGCTTCGGCCTGCCGCTCGGCCCGCGCGGCCACGTCGACTGCGCGCCCACCCTCCAGGTGCAGGGCACGGACTACATCTGGGCCGCCGGTGACAACGCGCAGGTGCCCGACCTCGTCGGCCGCCGGGCGGGCAACGAGAACGCCTGGTGCCCGCCGAACGCCCAGCACGCGCTGCGTCAGGCCAAGGTCCTCGGCGACAACGTGATCTCCCAGATGCGGGGCTTCCCGCAGAAGGACTACGAGCACGCCAACAAGGGCGCGGTCGCGGGTCTCGGCCTGCACAAGGGCGTCGCGATGATCGTCATGGGCAAGATGAAGATCAAGCTCAAGGGACGCCTCGCCTGGTACATGCACCGCGGCTACCACGGTATGGCCATGCCGACCTGGAACCGCAAGATCCGCATCTTCGCCGACTGGACCCTCAGCATGTTCCTCAAGCGCGAGGTCGTCTCCCTCGGCGCCATGGAGAACCCCCGCGAGGAGTTCTACGAGGCCGCCAAGCCCGCGCCGGTGCCGGCCGCGAGCAAGACCGAGGAGAAGGCCAAGGCCTCCTGACCTCCCGGTCCGACGAACGAACCGAAGGACCTCCCGCCATCCGTGGTGCGGGAGGTCCTTCGGCGTTCCTCCGGGCGTGACGCAGCGCCGTTGCGGTGGAACGGTGGTGTTTGCCCAGTCGTAACTCCGTTGCGGGACTGCGCCCGGCGCGTCCCGGTGTTTACGTGGTGGATGACATTCCGGCGTTCGTCGTCATGGAGGTGTGCACCATGCCCGATGCCGCGCTGCGGCTCACACGACTCCTCGAACAGCTCCTGGGGGCCCCGCTTCCCGTGCGCGTCCGCGCCTGGGACGGTTCCGAGGCGGGGCCGCCGGACGCACCGATGCTCGTCGTACGCAATCGCCGGGCCCTGCGCCGGCTGCTGTTCAAGCCGGGCGAGCTGGGCCTGGCCCGTGCCTGGGTGGCCGGCGACCTGACCGTCGAGGGCGACCTCTACGCCGCCCTGGAACTGCTCTCGGGCCTGATCTGGGAGCGTGGCGAGGACGCCCGCGGCCTCACCCGGACGCTGCGCGACCCGCAGGCCCGCGCCGCCGTCCGCGGCCTGGTGAAGCTGGCCGGCCCGCCGCTGCCGCCCGCCCCGCCCCGCGAGGAGGTCCGCCGGCGCCGCGGCCACCTGCACACCAGGCGCAGCGACAAGCGTGCCATCAGCCACCACTACGACGTCGGCAACGACTTCTACGAGCTCGTCCTCGGCCCCTCGATGGTGTACTCCTGCGCCTACTGGCCGGCCCCGGAACCCCGCGCCACCCTCGAACAGGCCCAGCACGACAAGCTCGAACTCATCTCGCGCAAGCTGGACCTGAAACCCGGTCAGCGCCTCCTCGACGTCGGCTGCGGCTGGGGATCCATGGCGGTCCACGCGGCCCGCGAGCACGGCGCGGGCGTCGTCGGCGTCACCCTGTCCCAGGAACAGGCGGCGTACGCCCGCAAGCGCGTCGCCGACGAGGGGCTCACCGACCGGGTGGAGATCCGCGTCCAGGACTACCGGGACGTGGACGACGGCCCCTACGACGCGATCTCCTCCATCGGCATGGCCGAACACGTCGGCGCCGCCCGCTACCTGGAGTACGCGCGTGATCTGCACGCCCTGCTGAAGCCCGGCGGACGGCTGCTCAACCACCAGATCGGCCGCCGCCCGCAGCGGGACGAATCGGCCTACCACGTGGACGAGTTCATCGACGCCTACGTGTTCCCGGACGGCGAGCTCGCGCCCGTCGGCGCCACCGTCACCCAGCTGGAGCGGGCCGGCTTCGAGGTGCGCGACGTGGAGTCGATCCGCGAGCACTACGCGCTCACCCTGCGCCGCTGGGTGGCCAACCTGGAGGCGGACTGGGACCGGGCGGTGCGGCTCACCAGCCCCGGCCGCGCCCGCGTCTGGCGCCTGTACATGGCGGCCTCCGCGCTCGCCTTCGAGCGCAACCGCATCGGCGTCAACCAGGTGCTGGCCGTGCGGCCCCCCGGATCCGGTGACTCGGGGATGCCGCTGCGGGCCCGCACCTGGGGCGCGCCCGCCGCCTAGCGCCGCACACCGAAGGGGCCCGTTCCGTCACGGAACGGGCCCTTCGGTGCAGAGGTCGCGGAGGGCGGCTACTCCGACTTGATGGCCTGGAGCATGTTCAGCCGCGCCGCGCGCCGGGCCGGCCACAGGGCCGCCAGCACGCCGACCGCCGCCGCGAGCAGCAGGAAGACGGCCAGCCGCGACCAGGGCAGGATCAGCTCGTACGTCGACAGACTGGTGCCCAGCAGCTCACCGGCCGCCCAGCCGAAGAACACGCCGAGCCCGATGCCGAGGACGCCGCCGAACAGGGAGATCACCAGGGACTCCAGGCGGACCATCCGCTTGATGCCCTTGCGGTCCAGGCCGATCGCGCGGAGCATGCCGATCTCCTGGGAGCGCTCGAACACCGACATCGCCAGGGTGTTGATGACTCCGAGGACCGCGACGATCACCGCCATGGCGAGCAGGCCGTAGAGCAGGTTCAGCATCAGGGTGAACATCTGCGCGATGCCGTTGGAGATGTCCTTCTTGTCCTGGACCTTGATCGCCGGGTTGGAGCCGAGGGCCTTCACCAGCCGGTCCTTGGCCGCGTCGGACGCGCCGTCGGCGGTCTTGACCATGACCTGCATGTCGGTCGGGTGGGGCTGGTGCGGCGCGAGGGTGGCGTTGTCCAGCATGATCCCGCGGATCATCTCGTTGCCCTCGTAGACCCCGGCGACGGTCAGGCGCTGCTTCTTTCCGTCCTCGAAGGCGGCGGTGAAGACCGAACCGGCCTTCCAGCCGTGCGATTTGGCGGTCTTGCCGTCCACGACGACCTTCGTGCCGACGACCGTGAAGGAGCCGTCGTCGACCTGGAGATCGGTCAGCTCGCCGATCGCCTCGCCGTTCACCCCGGTCAGGAACTCGGATTGGCCGTCGATGCGGGAGGGCGCGTTGCGCAGCGGGCTGGTGGCCGTCACGTCCTCGGCGGCGCGCAGCTTCCTGTCGACCTCCGGGGAGAGGAAGTTGCCGTTCGCCATCGACACCACGTAGTCGGCGCGGATCGCGGACGAGGCCATCTTGTCGATCGCGTGCTGGAGGCTGCCCGCCATCACCGTCATGCCGGTGATGAGGGTCAGGCCGATCATCAGCGCGGACGCGGTGGCCGCCGTACGGCGCGGGTTGCGCACCGAGTTCTGCCGGGCCAGCTTGCCGGAGACGCCGAAGGCGCGCAGGACGGGGGCCGCGGCGGCGATCAGCGGACGGGACAGCAGCGGGGTCAGGACGAACACGCCGATGATCAGCAGCACCGCGCCGAGACCCATGGGCGCCTGGGCGGCTTCGATGTCGTCCATCGCCGTGGCCACCAGGACCACGGCGACACCGGCGGCCGAGAACAGGGCACCGATGGTGTTGCGCAGTACCAGAGACTTGGTGGTCGCCCGCGCGTGCACGCTGCTCATCGCCGCCACCGGCGGGATCCTGGCGGCCCGGCGGCCGGGCAGCCACGCGGCCAGCATGGTCACGAGGACACCGACCGTGAGGGCGGCGGCGACGGTGCCGGGCGTGACGACCAGCGGCCCGTCGGGCACGGTGGCGCCCATCGAGCCCAGCAGGGACTTCAGCCCGGCGCCGATGCCGATGCCCGTGACCAGACCGGTCACGGCGGCCACCGCGCCCACCAGGAACGCCTCGATCAGCACGGACCGGGTGACCTGCCGGCGGGAGGCGCCGACCGCGCGCAGCAGCGCCAGTTCCTTGGTGCGCTGGGCGACCAGCATGGTGAAGGTGTTGGCGATGATGAACGTACCGACGAACAGCGCGATGCCGGCGAAGACCAGCAGGCCCTGACGCAGTCCGCTCATCGAGTCCGAGATCATCCGCGCCTGGTCGTCGGCGAGCTGCCTGGCGGTGGTCGTCTCGGTCTTCCCCTTCGGCAGCACCCGGTCCAGCTGCGCCTTCAGCGCCGCCTGGCTGGTGCCCGCCTTCGCCTGCACGTCGATCTCGTCGTACGTGCCCGGCTTGCCGAACAGCTTCTGGGCGGTCGCCGTGTCGAACAGGGCGAGGCTGCCGCCGGCGGCGACGTTGCCGTCGTCGGTGGTGAAGACGCCGCTGACGGTGGGCGTCAGGACGGGGCCGTCGACGGAGACGCGGATGGTGTCGCCGACCCGGTACCCGGCGCGCCGGGCGGTCTCGGAGTCGATGAGGACCTGGCCCTCGCCGTGCGGGCTGGTGCCGGACTTCAGCGGGTACCGGGGGTCCTTCGCGCCCCAGTAGTTCCCGCCCCGGGACTGGAAGCCGCCGCCGATCAGCTTGCCGTCCTTGTCGGCGATGGCGGTGAAGCCGTGCACGACACCGATGGCGGAGCCGGCGCCGGGGACCCGGGCGCTGTCGTCCAGCAGCGCCTGGGTCAGCTCGGGCTGCTTGCCGACCCGGTCGCCCTTGCTCTGCTGGTACTTGGACCGCACGGCCACGTCGACATGGTCGAAGCCCTCGGCGGAGCTCTTCTGGAACGCGTCCGAGATGGTGTTGGTGAAGACCAGGGTCCCCGACACGAAGGCGACGCCGAGCATCACGGCGAGCACGGTCATGAGGAGCCGGGCCTTGTGCGCGAGTACGTTGCGCAAGGCTGTGCGGAACATGGGTTCGTCTCAGTCCTGGGTGTACGAGGGGGTGGTGGGAAGCAGGCGGGAGGCCAGCTGGTGCGGCTCTAGTCGAGATCGGCGGTCCGGGGACTCCCCCCGGGAAGACGCCGCATGCGGTCGAGGACCGCGTCCGCCGTGGGCTCGTACACCTCGTCCACGACCCGCCCGTCCGCGAGGAACACCACCCGGTCCGCGTACGCCGCGGCCACCGGGTCGTGGGTCACCATCACCACCGTCTGGCCCAGTTCGCGCACGGAGTTGCGCAGGAAGCCGAGCACCTCGGCCCCGGCCCGCGAGTCGAGGTTTCCGGTGGGCTCGTCACCGAAGATGATCTCCGGCCTGGCGGCCAGCGCCCGGGCGACGGCGACGCGCTGCTGCTGACCGCCCGACAGCTGGGAGGGCCGGTGCCCCAGCCGGTCGGCGAGCCCCACCATCCGGATCACGGAGTCGAGCCACTGCTGGTCCGGCTTGCGGCCGGCGATGTCCATCGGAAGGGTGATGTTCTCCAGGGCCGTGAGCGTCGGCAGCAGGTTGAACGCCTGGAAGATGAAGCCGATCTTGTCCCGGCGCAACCGGGTGAGCTGCTTGTCCTTCAGCGAGCCGAGCTCGGTGTCACCGATGCGCACCGAACCGGAGGAGAACGTGTCCAGGCCCGCCACGCAGTGCATCAGCGTGGACTTGCCGGACCCGGAGGGGCCCATGATCGCGGTGAACTCGGCCTGGTGGAAGTCGACGGAGACCCGGTCGAGGGCGACCACCTGGGTCTCGCCCTGTCCGTAGATCTTCGACAGATCCGTGGCACGCGCGGCCACGGCGGTGGTCCGGCCGGCGAGGGAAGAGGTGGTCACGGGTGGGCGCTCCTGACGGGACGACGACGTTTCGCGGGACGTAGACCATCGTCGCGGCCGATCGGGGCCGTGCAGTCAGCCGCTGTTCCCGTTCCGGGGGCCGACTCGGGTCGGACCGGGGCCGGGCACGTCATACCTGGGGATGAGGGCCGTCCCTGATACCTGGGACGAGGGACGGCCCTGAGACGCGTCCTCCCGGCCGGGTCGTCGAGAACAGGTGGAGCCCCCCGGTTCGGACGGTGAAATTCCGTCATTCCGCGTGCGCGTCCGGCGCTCGCCCGCAAGGCTGATGGCAAGTGCCGATGGCCACCCCCGCACGCTGATGCTCCCTCAGTTACCAATAAAATAAGACAACATGAGTCCACCCGCCCGCTGTTCGGGGAAGGCGTCCCGATAGGGTCGGAGCCGCAGCGCGGAGCCCATGGCCTGCCCGGATGGTGGAAAGCAGACACGGCGAGCTTAAACCTCGCTGCCCCTTCGCGGGCGTGCCGGTTCAAGTCCGGCTCCGGGCACCACCACGTCGGACACGGTCCGACCAGCGGGCCGTGCCCCGCGGTGGGAGGGCGGGTCCGAGCAGGTCTCCCCGCATCCGGGCCCGCGCGCCCCTCACTTCGGCCGCACGAGCGCGCTTCTTCGCGCGAGCTGAGCCGCCGATCGGTCGTCACCTGCGATCCGCCGACGCGGGCGCTCATCGACGCGAACCCTCATCGACGCGGACAACCATTGACATCGGGTGGGTCCGGACGGAAACTCAGAGGCGCCCGATAGTGAAAGAAATTTCACTACGCGAACGGCAGCGTACATCCAGTCATCCACCCAGGCGACGACGCCCACCCGAAGGGAACGACCGATGCGCACCACCGTCGGCATCATCGGAGCCGGACCGGCCGGCCTGCTCCTCGCCCGGCTGCTCCACAACGCCGGGATCGACTCGGTCGTCCTGGAGAGCCGCGACCGTGCCTACGTCGAGCACCGGCAGCGGGCCGGGATCCTGGAGCAGGGCACCGTGGACGCGCTGCGCGCGGCCGGGGCGGGGGAGCGGATGGACCGCGAGGGGCTGCGGCACGACGGGATCGAGCTGCGCTTCGACCGGCGCCGGCACCGCGTCGACTTCCCCGCGCTCACCGATGGGCGGTCGGTGATGGTCTACGCCCAGACCGAGGTCTGCAAGGACCTCATCGCCCTGCAGCTCGAGGAGGGCGGCCCGCTGCTGTTCGAGGCGGAGGCGCTGGCCGTGGAGGGGGCGGAGAGCGACCGTCCCTCCATCCGGTTCCGCCGCCAGGGGCGCGAGGACGTCCTCGAGTGCGACTACGTCGTCGGGTGCGACGGCTTCTGGGGCGTGGCCTGCAAGGCCGTCCCGACCTCGCTCTCCCAGGTGTTCGAGCGGACGTACCCCTTCGGCTGGCTCGGCATCCTCGCCGACGTGGCCCCCTCGCACGACGAGCTGGTCTACGCCCGCCACGACCGCGGGTTCGCCCTGCTGTCCATGCGCTCCCCGTCCGTCTCCCGTCTGTACCTCCAGGTGCCCGCGGACACCGACGCCAACGAGTGGAGCGACGAGGAGATCTGGGACGAGCTCGAACGGCGGCTGGAGACCGACGACGACTGGACCCTGCACCGCGGTCCGATCACCCAGAAGTCGGTGACCCCGATGCGCTCCTACGTCCACGAGCCCATGCGCCACGGCCGCCTGTTCCTGGCCGGGGACGCCGCCCACATCGTGCCGCCGACCGGGGCCAAGGGGCTGAACCTCGCCGTCGGCGACGTCGTCACCTTCGCGCGGGCGCTCGTGCACGAGAAGGAGACGGGGTCCGCCGAACTCCTCGACGCCTACTCGGCGACCTGCCTGCGGCGCGTCTGGCAGGCCGAACGCTTCAGCTACGACATGACGACGATGCTCCACAGCGATCCGGACGCCACCGCCTTCGAGGGGCGCCTGCAACTGGCCCGCCTGGACCGGATCGGCTCCTGCCGGGCCGCCGAGACCGACCTCGCCGAGGGCTACACCGGATTCCCGATCGGCTGACGGACACCCGGGTGGTCTCCGGCCGGTTCCGGACGTGTTCCGGGTCGGTCATGAACGGGGCCCTCCCTGGCCGGGAATCTTGCGGCGACGTAGCGTGTTCCGCAGCAGGCGAGGGAAAGATCCTTCCCAGGTACTAGGGTCAGTCCTTTGCCTTTCCATTACTCTTGAGGCCAAGGCCGCGCCGTGCGGCCATGGAGGAGTGAGATGAGGAGCAGAAACCCGGTCTTCTCGCGACGGGGGTTCAGCCGCGACAACGGCTACGCGGGCTTCGACGCCGCGCCGCAGGCCGGGGGCCCCGCTGTCGGCACGCAGGGCAGTCCGTACGCGCAGGGCAACCCGTACGCCCAGCCGAGCGGCAACCCCTACGCGCAGAACCCTTACGCTCAGCAGGACCTCCAGCAGGGCGCGCCGCCGCAGGCCCCGGCCACCACCGGCCGGATGACGATGGACGACGTCGTCCTGCGCACCGCGTCCACGCTCGGCACGCTGATCGTGACGGCCGCGCTCGCCTGGGCGCTGCTGCCGGTCGACAGCGCCAACATCAACCGTTCCTACGGGATCGGTGTCGGCGCCATGGTGATCGGCATGGTGCTGGCCCTGGTGCAGTCGTTCAAGCGCAAGGCCTCGCCCGCGCTGATCCTGACCTACGCCGCGGTCGAGGGCGTGTTCCTCGGCGTCGTCTCCAACATCGTCGACACCCACGTCGCCAGTGGCGCGGCCATGCAGGCCGTGCTCGGCACGATGGCCGTCTTCGTCGGCGTGCTGCTGGCGTACAAGGCGGGCTGGATCCGTGTCACCCGCCGGTTCTACGGCTTCGTGATGGCGGCGGCGCTCGGCTTCGTGCTGCTGATGGCGGTCAACCTGCTGTTCGCGGTGTTCGGCGGCGGTGACGGCCTCGGCTTCCGCAGCGGCCCGCTCGGCATCCTCTTCGGCGTCATCGGCATCATCCTCGGCGCCTGTTTCCTGGCCCTGGACTTCAAGCAGGTCGAGGACGGCATCGCCTACGGCGCGCCGCGCGAGGAGGCCTGGCTCGCGGCCTTCGGCCTCACGCTGACGCTGGTGTGGATCTACATGGAGTTCCTGCGGATCATCGCGATCCTCAACCAGAGCGACTAGTCCCACAGCGCACACCTCGCGCAGGACGAACGCAAGGGCCCCGGGTCTTCCCGGGGCCCTTCGTCGTTCCGGCGCCGTGTCCGTCCGGCGGCGCCGGCTCTCCGCTGCACGCCTAGAGCAGCTTGCGCGCGGCCCTCCTCAGGTCGTACTCGTGGATGAGCGCCTTGGCGTGGCCGTACGCGAGGTCGTGCTCGTGGCGGAGCCAGCTGACCTTCTCCTCGAAGCGGAGCGCGGGGCCTTCTTCGACGGTGCGCAGCCAGTCGGAGATCTCACGACCGGTGCAGTGGGGGATGCGGGCGAGCAGATTGCGATGGGTCTCTTCGGAGAAGACTTGGGACATCGGCGCCTCCGGACGCATTCGAAGCCGGTCCTTCACGTCACCGTGCCTGAGGGTTCGCGCATTGGCAACAGTCGTGCCGCGACGCGTAGTCTCACGGCGTGGTTGACACGACATCTCTGACCCGGGCAGTGGATCACTTCGCCGACCGCCTCAGGGCGGCGCCGCAGAGCCGGCTGCAACGGGCGGGCGCGGCGCAGGCACTGGCGCTGGCCAGGGAGTTCGCCCGGCGGGCCCAGCTCGCCGAGCGCCCCGGGTGCGAGCCGCGGGAGATGCCGGACGCGGGCATGTTCGCCGCCGCGGACCAGGTCACGGTCGCCGGTCACGACCTTGCACTCGTACTGAAGAACGAGGCCGAGGTCGAGGAGGCCGTACGACTGGTGCAGGAGGCACTGAAGCGCGCCGGCGTCTGAGACACGGGCCGGGTCCGGGGCGGACGGGGTCTGAGATTCGGGCCGGACCTGAGAAGTCGGCCGGGCCTGGGACAGGGGCCGGGTCTGGGGGATGGGGCCGGGTCTGGGGGATGGGGCCTGAGACGCCGGCCGGGTAAGACGCCGACGGGGTCTGAGAAGTCGGCCAGGCCTGGGACGCGGACGGGGTCTGAGTCGCGGGCCGGTTCCGGGGCGGATGGGGCCTGAGGCACCGGCCGGGTCTGGGACAGACGGTGGCCTGAGAGGCCGGGCGGTGCATGAGACGCGGGCGGTGCTTGAGACGTTGGCGGGGCCTGACACGCGGGCGGGGCCTGAGACGCTGACCGGGCCTGAGAAGTCGGCCAGGCCTGGGACGCGGACGGGGTCTGAGTCGCGGGCCGGTTCCGGGCGGATGGGGCCTGAGGCACCGGCCGGGTCTGGGACAGACGGTGGCCTGAGAGGCCGGGCGGTGCGTGAGACGCGGGCGGCGCGTGAGACGTTGGCGGGGCCAGGAGGCTGGCGGGGCCAGACATGCAGGCGGTGCTTGAGACGTTGGCGCCTGACACGCCGGCGGGGCCTGACACGCCGCCGGGGCCTGACACGCCGCCGGGCCAGGGACGCGGACGGGGCCCGGGCACGGGTGGCAGGGCGCTGATGGGACCGGGAGGCGGTGCGGTCGCTACAGCGATGCGATGACCCGGTCCGCCAGGATGTACACCTGCTCCGCACCGCAGGTGAAGGTGAGCGTGTAGGCCCCGGAGATGCCCGAACCGCCGAGCAGCACCGGGGTCTCGCCCGCCCGCAGGGCGTCGGCCAGGCGTTCCGCGGTCTCGCGGTGTCCTGGGGTCATGCACAGGGTCGTACCGTCGGCGAAGACGTAGACGTCGAGGGTGCCCAACGGGCCCGGGCGGACGTCGGCGAGCTCCACGCGGGACTCGGCCAGGTCCTCCAGCGTGGCGAGCGTCTGCTCGTGGTCGCCCCCGACGGGCGAGGGGTGCGGGGTGAAGTCCGGGTGCGAGGGGTGCCGGCGGCGGGCCGCGGCAAGCTCAGGGGACTCGCCGGAGGCACCGCCCTGGACGCAGTCCTTGCCGGAGAACTCGTCGGCCTCGGGGCCGGACTCGGTCACCGGCTCCAGGTGGTCGAGCCCGGTCAGGTCGGCCTGACGGGGCAGGAACAGCTCGCTGTCGGGCAGCCCCAGCAGGGAGGGCGTGTCGGCGGCGTCCCGGGCCTCCTGGGCGGCCCAGAAGGCGCGCGCCTCGGCCAGCTCCCGCTCCCGCTCCTCGGCGAGCGCCTCGACCACGGCTGTACGTATCTGCTCCGCGTCCGCGTGACCGCGGGCGGCGGGCAGCAGTGCGCGCGCGGTGGCCGTGTGGTTCTCCGCGAGCTGGGTGTGCAGGGCCGCGACCTGGCGGCGCAACACCCACAAGGCGCGCAGGACGGCGACGCCCACGGCGCCGGTGGCGGCCGTGGTGAGCAGCAAGGCGATCGGCATGGCGCTCACTGACGTACTCCCGGGTTCAAGGTCGACCCCCGACTTCCTACAACAGCTTGAAGGGCGGACTATCCAAGTGTCAGTGCGTAATGTCACGAAACGGACAGAAGTATGGTCCGATGCGACCCCAGGGGCCCTCTGGGGTAAAGCGCTGACCTGGGTAAACCTCTCCGTCCAGGGAGATAGGTCACATCCTGAGGGAGATTGGATCACAAAACAGCCCGGAACCAAGGGGTTTCTTGGATTCCGGGCCATTCGGTCACAGCGGGTGGTAAAGCGGCCACTGACGGTCTCTCTCGTGGCCTTTGTGGCGCGGTAAGTCAGCTGAGGCGTTCGATGACCATCGCCATGCCCTGGCCGCCGCCCACGCACATCGTCTCCAGGCCGAACTGCTTGTCGTGGAACTGGAGGGAGTTGATGAGCGTGCCGGTGATGCGCGCGCCGGTCATGCCGAAGGGGTGGCCCACGGCGATCGCGCCGCCGTTGACGTTCAGCCTGTCCAGGTCGATGCCGAGGTCGCGGTAGGAGGGGATCACCTGGGCCGCGAAGGCCTCGTTGATCTCGACCAGGTCGATGTCGCCGATGGTCAGCCCGGCCCGCTTGAGGGCCTGCCGGGACGCCTCGACCGGACCGAGGCCCATGATCTCCGGGGACAGGGCGGAGACACCGGTGGAGACGATCCGGGCGAGCGGGGTGAGGCCCAGCTCGCGGGCCTTGGTGTCGGACATGATGACGAGCGCGGCGGCGCCGTCGTTGAGCGGGCAGCAGTTGCCGGCGGTGACCAGGCCGTCCGGCCGGAAGACCGGCTTCAGTCCGGCCACGCCCTCCATGGTCACGCCGGGGCGCGGGCCGTCGTCCTTGCCGATCACGGTGCCGTCGGGCAGCGTCACCGGGGTGATCTCCCGTTCCCAGAAGCCGTTCTTGAGGGCCTCCTCGGCGAGGTTCTGCGAACGCACGCCGAACTCGTCCATCTCTTGGCGGGTGACGCCCTTGAGGCGGGCCAGGTTCTCCGCGGTCTGGCCCATCGCGATGTAGGCGTCGGGGATCAGGCCGTCCTCGCGCGGGTCGTGCCAGGTCGAGCCGCCTTGCTCGGCCCTGGCCGCGGTACGGGCCTCCGCCTCGGCGAACAGCGGGTTGTGCGTGTCCGGCAGGCTGTCGGAGTTGCCCTTGGTGAACCGGGAGACCATCTCGACTCCGGCCGAGACGAACACGTCGCCCTCGCCGGCCTTGATCGCGTGCAGGGCCATCCGGGAGGTCTGGAGCGACGAGGAGCAGTAGCGGGTGATCGTGCAGCCGGGCAGGTGGTCCATGCCCATCTGCACGGCGACGATCCGGCCGAGGTTGTTGCCCTGCTCGCCGCCGGGCAGGCCGCAGCCGAGCATCAGGTCGTCGATGTCCCGGGGGTCCAGCCCGGGGATCTTCGCGAGCGCCGCCTGGACGATCGTGGCGGTGAGGTCGTCGGGGCGCAGGTCCTTGAGGGAGCCCTTGAAGGCCCGGCCGATGGGGGAGCGGGCAGTCGAGACGATGACGGCTTCGGGCATCACGACTCCATGTAGATAGGGCGGCGCGCGGCGCTCGTGGAGCGCGGTGGTCGGGCGACCGGGCGGCCGTGTGGTCGATCGAGGTCTTCCGTTTGGATCAGGCCGGGCTCGCGGGGTCTGGCACCGCTCCCCCATGCTCTTCGAGCGGGGGACCCCAGTCGCGTTGTCGTCGGTCGGCGGGGCTCCGCCCTGCCGACCTCCTCCGCCTTGCGATGCCCCCGCTGAAGGGCGTTGGAGTGCCCCATCACCAGACCCCGCTCCCTGGTCCGGCCTGATCCAAACGAAAGACCCCGAGGGCGGCTGCTTGGAAGTTACCCGTACGTTCGGTCAGGGTCACTCCCGCCGGGGTGTGACTCTGGCCGCAATTTTCTAAGCGCTTGCTTTCCCTGCTCGGCCGGGGTCGCTCTCAGACCGCCCGGAGACCGCCCTCGGACTCCTCCCAGCTCGTCGAACCGAGGGGCTCCTCGGACGGGCCGGAAGCGGCCGGCTCGGGCTCGGGCACCCGGCGCCGCCGGCGCCGCTTGAGCAGGGCCCACGGTCCGCGCGGACCGGTCGGCAGCGCCGCCGTGACCTCCGTGCCCGCCTGCGACGCGGCCTCCGCCGCCGCGCGGGCCACCGGCAGGAACCCCTCGCTCCGGGACACGTCCGGACGCTCCTCCTCGGCCGGCCACAGGCCCAGCGCCGCGCACACCGTCGGCAGCACCGCCATCGCCGCCGTCGCGTAACCCTCCGCGGAGGGGTGGTAGTTGTCCGGACCGAACAGCTCCCGCGGGTTCGCCGCGAACTCCGGACCCAGCAGGTCGCCCAGCGACACGGTCCGGCCCCCCTGCTCCACCGCCCCGATCGTCTGCGCCGCCGCCAGCTGACGCGAGGCCCGCCGGGCCAGCCACCGCAGCGGCTGCTGGACCGGCTCGATCGTGCCGAGGTCCGGGCAGGTGCCGACGACCACCTCGGCGCCCGCCGTGCGCAGCCGCCGCACCGCCGCCGACAGATGGCGCACCGAGCGCGTCGGCGGCATCCGGTGCGTCACGTCGTTCGCGCCGACCATGATCACGCAGATGTCCGGCACCCGCTCCGGATCGCCCAGCACCAGCGCCACCTGGCGGTCCAGGTCGTCCGACCGGGCACCGGGCAGCGCCACGTTGCGCAACCGCACCGGACGTTCCGCCACCGCCGCCAGGCCCGACGCCAGCAACGCGCCCGGCGTCTGCCCGGCCCGGTGCACACCCTGCCCCGCGGCCGTGGAGTCGCCGAGCATGACCAGGCTCAGCGGCGGCTCGCCGGGGGTTTCGTAGGCGCGGCCGTACAGACCGTCCGCGACCGGCACGTGGTTGTCCGTGCCGTTGCCCACGTGACGCTTGGCCATCTGCACCTCGGCCAGCAGCAGACCGACGGCCGCGGCACCGACCAGACCGAGTCCGCCGCCGCCGTACGCGGCGCCGGCCGCGATCCGCCGGGCCACTCTCGCCCTCGACATGTTCGTCATGCCCGCCGACACCTCCTCGTAGCCGTACATCCACTCCTTGCCCCGTACGGACCGTCGTCCAATCTCGACGGGGAGTGAACACCCACCCGGGGGCGGTCCCCCTGGCCTTAGGCTGGCGGCACACTACGACCACATCTTTTTGCGGCAACCGGAGACAACGGTGCAATTCCACGACTCGATGATCAGCCTCGTCGGCAACACCCCGCTGGTGCGGCTCAACAGCGTCACCAAGGGCATCAAGGCGACAGTCCTGGCGAAGGTCGAGTACTTCAACCCCGGCGGCTCCGTGAAGGACCGCATCGCCCTGCGCATGATCGAGGCGGCCGAGCAGAGCGGGGAGCTCAAGCCTGGTGGCACGATCGTCGAGCCGACCAGTGGGAACACCGGGGTGGGACTGGCCATCGTGGCCCAGCAGAAGGGCTACAAGTGCATCTTCGTGTGCCCGGACAAGGTCTCCACTGACAAGATCAACGTGCTGCGCGCGTACGGCGCCGAAGTGGTCGTGTGCCCGACGGCCGTCGCGCCGGAGCACCCGGACTCCTACTACAACGTCTCCGACCGGCTGGTCCGGGAGACCCCCGGCGCCTGGAAGCCCGACCAGTACTCCAACCCGAACAACCCTCTGTCGCACTACCACTCCACCGGTCCCGAGCTGTGGGAGCAGACCGAGGGCAGGATCACCCACTTCGTGGCCGGCGTCGGTACCGGCGGCACCATCTCCGGCACCGGGCGCTACCTGAAGGACGCCAGCGACGGCAAGGTCAAGGTCATCGGCGCCGACCCGGAGGGCTCGGTGTACTCCGGCGGCTCCGGGCGGCCCTACCTCGTCGAGGGCGTCGGTGAGGACTTCTGGCCGACCGCCTACGACCGGACCGTGGCCGACGAGATCGTCGCCGTCTCCGACAAGGACTCCTTCCAGATGACCCGCCGCCTCGCCAAGGAGGAGGGCCTGCTGGTCGGCGGCTCCTGCGGAATGGCGGTCGTCGCGGCGCTGCGGGTGGCCGAGCGGCTCGGCCCGGACGACGTCGTGGTGGTCCTGCTGCCGGACAGCGGGCGCGGGTACCTGTCGAAGATCTTCAACGACGAGTGGATGGCCGACTACGGCTTCCTGGAGGACGAGGGCCCGAGCGCCCGCGTCGCCGACGTGCTGAACGACAAGGAGGGCGACTCCATCCCCTCCCTGGTCCACATGCACCCGGACGAGACCGTCGGCCAGGCCATCGAGGTGCTGCGCGAGTACGGCGTCTCGCAGATGCCGATCGTGAAGCCGGGCGCCGGCCACCCGGACGTCATGGCGGCCGAGGTGGTCGGCTCCGTGGTCGAGCGGGAGTTGCTGGACGCGCTGTTCACCCGGCGGGCCGCGCTGGAGGACCCGCTGGAGAAGCACATGTCGGCCCCGCTGCCCCAGGTCGGCTCCGGCGAGCCGGTCGCCGACCTGATGTCGGTGCTGGGCACGGCGGACGCGGCGATCGTGCTGGTGGAGGGTAAGCCGACCGGGGTCGTCAGCCGTCAGGACCTGCTCTCCTTCCTGGCCAAGGGCGGAAAGCACTGACGCACCTCCGCCGCGCCCGATGTGCCGGCGTGCCGGCGGGAACGTGCGGTGACCCGCGACTGAGAGGCAGTCGTGGAAACGGTACGAGCGTGTCACGTGCGCGCAGCACCCGCTTAACACGCGTCCGGCACATTGGTGGACGTCGGAAGGGGCGGCGGATCGCCTCCCGGGCGCCGAGCGCCGGGGGAGGCCCTCTGCCCCGGCCGGCGCCGTGCGGCGTCGCGGACCTCCGGAGCGGCTCCCGGACCTCCATGGACGCCACGGACGCGAAGGCCCGGTCCTGACCCGGCCCGCGTCCGCCGCGGGGACCGCCGTCGTCCCGCCCCCCGGTCGACGGGGGTGCGGCGGTCCCCGCGCATACGCCTTGCACCCGCGCGGTCGTGCGGTGGGTGCGACGGCTCACTCGCGCGGTCGTGCCATGGGCGTGGCGGCTCACTCCTGCCGGGCGTCGTCCTCGGCGCGCCGGCTCAGTCCTTCCAGGTGTCGTCCTCGGCGCGGTCGCGGCGGCGGCCGGTGAACAGGCCCGGGTTGGTGCGGGCGGCCTGGACGGCGTTGACGCCCACGATCCCGAACCAGGCGACGATGAGGCCGGGCAGGTGCGCGACGGCGCCGCCGATCGCGGACAGCGGCACGGCCAGCACCAGCGAGACGATGCCGAAGCCGAAGCGCTCGCCCCAGGAGTCGGTGGCCCTCGGCGAGCGGGAGCCCCGGGCCACTGTCATCTGCTGCTCGGCGAACTGCCGGCGCATCCGGCGTTCGACGGCCCCGTCGATGCGCTGGTCGACCTTCTCCAGAAACGAGTCGACCAGCGCCGACTCGTACTCCTCGCCCAACTCCCTGCGGGCCTGCAGAGAGGCGTTGAGGTCCTTCTTCAGGTCCGTGTCCCGCGCGTCCATTCCGGTCATGCCGACCAGGCTAGGGAGCCGGGGTGCCCGCCGCACTGGGGATAGCCTCCCTGTCGGGACGGGGGCGAGCCGCCGTCGGTGTCGCCGGGGCTGCGGCCGGCGACACCGGCGGGGCCTGCTCACACTAAGCACGCCGATTGTCGCGTTCTGTGGCTGCCTGGGCGGATTTAATGACACTTGGTCGATCTCTTGCCCTGGCTGTATGGCCTCATGCAGAGTTCTTGGTGTCTGAATAGAAACTGGTCGGGGAGATACCCTCCCGGAGCGTCGACGACATCTGGAGGGGGAGCACGTCATGAGCGTGACCGACAGCGCTGCCGCGCGGCTGCAGGCGCTCTTCGAGGGGCACCGGCTCACACCGACCCAGCGGCGCATCGCGCACAGCATGGTGCGGAGGGCCGCCGACGTGCCCTTCCTGTCCAGCGTCGAGCTGGCCGAACTGGCCGGGGTCAGCCAGCCGTCGGTGACCCGCTTCGCGGTCGCCCTGGGCTTCGACGGCTACCCGGCGCTGCGCCGGCACCTGCGCGAGGTCGCGCCGACCGAACCGGCGGCCCAGCCTGCCTCGTACAACGAGTACCAGCAGGCGGTCGAGGCCGAGATCGAGAACCTGCGGCACCTGGCGGAGGCGCTGGCCGATCCGCGGCCGGTGCGCAGGGCGGGACAGGTGCTCGCCGCCTCACGTCCGCTGCCGGTGCTCGGCCTGCGGGCCGCGGCCGCCCAGGCCTACGGCTTCGCGTACTTCGCCGCCAAGGTCCACCCGGACGTACGGCTGCTCGACGAGGGCGGCACGATGATCCAGGACCGTGTCGACGGCGCCGTACGAGCGGGCGCCTCGGCGCTGCTGTGCTTCGCGCTGCCGCGCCATCCGCGCGAGGTCGTGGACACCCTCGCCTACGCCAAGGACGCGGGGCTGACCGTCGTCACGGTCGCGGACTCGGCCTTCGCGCCGGTCGCCAAGCACTCCGACCTGCTGCTGCCCGCCGCCGTCGGCACCGGGCTCGCCTTCGACACCGCGTGTGCGCCGATGCTGCTCGGCAGGGTGCTCCTGGAGGCGATGTGCGACGACCTGCCCGACGCGCAGGCGCGCCTGGAGGAGTTCGACGGGAAGGCGGCGGCACGGGGGCTCTTCGTGGAGTGACCCTCGTGGAGTGAGGCCCGGGGCCGGGTGCTCTCAGACTCGTCTCACGAACGCTCGCCAGCCACGAGGACACACTGCTGTGGGTGCGCGCCGACTGGCTGGGCAAGCGGGGCGGGCACCCCGCCGGCAAGGCGGTGCGGGGCCACCGCGGTACCGGCCTCGCGGCGGGCGACGCGGTCCGGGCGGAGCACGCCGCCGCACCGCGGCGCTCGGCTGGCCGGTCACGTCCGCCATGCGCACGGCGACGCCGAGGGCGGTCGCGGTGAGTGCCGCCACGCTCTCCGGCTCCACGCCGGGGGTGTCGTGGGCCAGTACGAGGCCGTCGACACTGGCGGCGAGGGCGCCGGTGAGCTAGGGTACCCGGGCTTTGAGCCGACGCAGTTCGTCCAGGATCTCGGGCTCGGCTGCCATCCGGTGTCTCCTCTCAAAGGGCCTCCAGCGCATCCCTGAGCCTCTTCAGCAGCGTGATGTGGGGGTCGGTGGTGTACGCAAGCCGGTCGGCGAGCGCGGGGGTCTGCCCGGCGCCGTCCGGCACGGGCGCGTCCCGTGGCGCGACGGCCGGCGCGACGAGTCCCGCGGCCGCCAGACGCCGTACGTCCACCAGGGTGTGGAATGCCTGCCGGCCCAGTTCACTGGCCAGGTCGGTGGCTGTGCGGGTGCCGTCGATCCGCTCCAGGAGCGTCTGCTGACGGGGCGTCAGCTTCGGTGCCGCGGTGGTGTGCCGCGTCTGGCCCGACGCCGCGCCGGACAGAGCCCCGCTGGTGCGTGCAGCAGCTCACGGCGGCGCAGGATCTCGCGCTCCAGGGCGGCCACCGGGACCGGCAGGACGGGGCCGAGCCGGTGGGCGATGCCGTAGCGGAACCGGCCCGGGGTGCTGCTCGGGGCGAGCGCGAAGTAGGCGGCGTCGTGGAGCGCGCCCAGGTGGCACAGCTCCAGGGCGCCCTCGGTCAGGTGGCCGCCGTCCAGCAACAGGTGTGCGGCGCCGTGCCGGTCGTCGGCCCGGGCGACCGCGTCCCGCCACGCCTCGGCCGTCAGCGTGCCGTGGGCGGTGAGCAGCAGGTCCAGGCCGGGGGTCAGGGGGCTCTCGGCGTGCACCACGCGGCCCTCGGCGAGGTAGAGCGTGCCGTGCTCGCGGACCAGGACGCCGGTGGCGTGCTCGGCGGCGAGCCGGGTCAGCGTCGGGGAGAGGCCGCCCCAGGCCCGGTCGGCGTGGGCCGGCTTGCTGCGCACCGGCAGCTGGGGCGGGGGCGGGGTGTCGACCACGGTCATCCCAGCACCAGCCGCTCGGCCATCTCGCCCAGGCGTATGCGGGCCAGGGCGAGGTTGCCCTCGGCGCGGGTCAGCCACAGATGCAGGAACACGCTGCTGTCGAAGGACGTGTCCACGAACCGCAGCAGGTGGTAGCTGTCGCGGTTGCTGACGATCAGGTCCTCCACCGGGGGACGCTCGCCGCCGGGGTCCTCGGCGGCGGCGAAGGCGCCGTGCTCGGCGGCCAGCCGGGCCAGTTCGGCGGCCTCCGCCGCGGTGGTCTCGTGGTCGCCGCCCGGGGACTCCCCGACGGTGCCCAGGGCAAGTCCGCTCGTCCAGTCGACCAGCGCGGCGCCTCTGGCACCGGGCAGCCGCATGGCTTCCAGTAGGCACTCGTCGATTCCGGGCACCGTTGTTCCTCTCCCACCGGGGGTTCGGCTGAGTGATGCCGACGCTACGCACGGTGTGCGACGGTGGTGAGGGCTACGGCATTTTTTTCCGGTGGAACATGCGACCGAGGGGCTAACGTGGGTCGACTGAACCGGGTTTCAGCGGGTCTCGTCGTGTCCGCGGTGTGCCTCGAGGCCTTCGGTGTGCCTCACGGTCTTCGGCGTTCCTCAAGTTTGCTCGGGTGCGCGCAGGGTGGTGAGTGCCGACGCGTGCGCCCCTCCTGCCTCGGTCACGATCTCCTCGACCGGCTGCGGCTCGCGCACGACCGCGAAGGCGACACCGCCCGAGCCGTCCGGGGCGAAGCCGTAAACCCCGGGCCGGGGCAGGGAGTTGTAGGCGTAGTGGTGGGCGAAGTAGTAGGCCCCGGTGTCCAGTGCCGCCACGTGGTCGCCCGGTTCGAGCGGGGCGAGCGCGCGGGCCTCGGCGAGCAGGTCGCCCGCGAAGCAGGCGGGCCCGGCCACGTCCTGCACCACCTCGGGTCCCGGCTTGGGCCGCCCCTTCGCGTCGTACGCGGCCAGGCGCAGCGGCCAGGCCTCCGGCACGTAGACCGTGCGCGTGGCCACCTGCACGCCCGCGTGGGTCACGGCGACCGGCCGCCCCCCGGCGCTCTTGGTGTACTCCACCCGGGCCACCATCGTGCCCTGCTTGGCCAGCAGCGACCGCCCGAACTCGGTCACCAGCCCGTACCGCCCCTCACACAGCCCCGGCACCACCTCGCGCAGCAGCCGCGCGTACTGCGCGTACGTCGGCGCGGTCGCCTCGGAGCCGAAGTTCACCGGCAGCCCGCCGCCGATGTCGAGGGTGTCGATCTGCCGCCGCCCCGCGCGCGCGTTGATCTCCTCGGCGAGCTCGTACGTCCGGGCCACGCCCTGCGCCATCAGGGAGAGCGGGATGCCCTGGGACCCGGTGTGGGCGTGCAGCCGGGTCAGCCACGGACGGTCCAGATACGCCCGTACGACCCACTCGCGGGCGCCCTCGTCGCGCAGCGCCACCCCGAACTTCGAGGTCGCCGTGGCCGTCGACAGCGCCTCGATGGCGCCGCCGCCGACCTGCGGATTCACCCGTATCCCGAGCGGTGAGCGAGGGGCGGCGGAGCCCACGAGGGCGTCGATGCGGGCCAGCTCCTGCGGGTTGTCCGCGTTGACGGCGATGCCCAGTTCCAGCGCCTCGCGCAGTTCGGCCGGCGTCTTGGCGGGTGAGTCCAGCACGGTGCGGGCGGGCGGCACCCCGGCCGCCCGCGCCAGCGCCAGTTCCCCCGGGCTCGCCACCTCGGCGCCGATGCCCTCCTCGTACAGAAGCCGCAGGACGGGCACGAGCGGGGTCGCCTTGACCGCGAAGGCGTGCAGTACCGGAGTTCCCGGCACCAGCACCGCGTCGAACGCCGCCCGGAGCGTCGCCGCGGACTCCCGGATGCCGGTGACGTCGAGCAGGCCCACGATGGGGGAGTCGGGGCCGAGCAGCCCCTGGGTCACCGCGGCCCGCACCGCCTCGTCCCGCCGCACGGACCGCTCGCGGTCCGCCTCGCCGGCCTTGTCGCCGTGGTTCTGGTCCATGCCCTCGTCCATGCCGCGCCCCCGGTCCCGTCGGTGTGCCTCCAGGTCCTGCCTTCCTGACCTGGAGCCGGCCAAACATCCGCCGGTCGCGCGTGCCGGCCCGCGCACATGTATTGACTAGCTCTATTCATCACGCCAGGATGTGAATAGTCGCAGTAACAATCCACCGGGAGCACCCACCAGGAGGCAGACCATGTCAGGACCCCGCCCCGTACGAGCGCCGCGCGGTACGGAACTGAGCGCCCTGGGATGGCAGCAGGAAGCCGCCCTGCGGATGCTCCAGAACAACCTCGACCCCGAGGTCGCCGAGCACCCCGACAAGCTCGTCGTCTACGGCGGCACCGGCAAGGCGGCCCGCGACTGGCGCTCCTTCGACGCCATGGTCCGCACGCTGAGGACCCTCAAGGCCGACGAGACCATGCTCGTCCAGTCCGGCCGCCCGGTCGGCGTCATGCAGACCCACGAGTGGGCCCCGCGGGTGCTTCTGGCCAACTCCAACCTCGTCGGCGACTGGGCCAACTGGGAGGAGTTCCGCCGCCTGGAGGCCCTCGGCCTGACCATGTACGGCCAGATGACCGCCGGGTCCTGGATCTACATCGGCACCCAGGGCATCCTCCAGGGCACCTACGAGACCTTCGCCGCCGTCGCCGCGAAGAAGTTCGGCGGCACGCTCGCCGGGACGATCACCCTGACCGCCGGCCTCGGCGGCATGGGCGGCGCCCAGCCGCTCGCCGTCACCATGAACGACGGCGTGGCCATCTGCATCGACTGCGACCCGCGCGCCATCGAGCGGCGCATCGAGCACCGCTACCTCGATGTGAAGGCCGACTCCCTGGAGCACGCCCTCCAGCTGGCCGTGGAGGCGCGCGACCAGCGCAAGGCCCTGTCCATCGGCGTCCTCGGCAACGCCGCCGAGCTCGTCCCGCAGCTGCTCGCGATGGGCGCGCCCATCGACATCGTCACCGACCAGACCTCCGCCCACGACCCGCTGTCCTACCTGCCGCTGGGCGTCGACTTCGAAGACATGGCCGACGCCGCCGCCAAGGACCCGGCCGGCTTCACCACCCGGGCCCGCGAGTCCATGGCCCGGCACGTCGAGGCCATGGTCGGCTTCATGGACGCCGGCGCCGAGGTCTTCGACTACGGCAACTCGATCCGCGGCGAGGCACAACTCGCCGGGTACGAGCGGGCGTTCGCCTTCCCCGGGTTCGTCCCCGCCTACATCCGGCCGCTGTTCTGCGAGGGCAAGGGCCCGTTCCGCTGGGCCGCGCTGTCGGGTGAGGCGTCCGACATCGCCAAGACCGACAAGGCGATCCTGGAGCTGTTCCCCGAGAACGAGTCCTTGGCGCGCTGGATCAAGATGGCCGGCGAGCGCGTCCACTTCCAGGGCCTGCCCGCGCGCATCTGCTGGCTCGGCTACGGCGAGCGCGACAAGGCGGGCGAGCGGTTCAACGACATGGTCGCGAGCGGTGAGCTCCAGGCGCCGATCGTGATCGGCCGCGACCACCTCGACTGCGGCTCCGTCGCCTCCCCGTACCGGGAGACCGAGGCCATGCTCGACGGCTCCGACGCGATCGCCGACTGGCCGCTGCTGAACGCGATGGTGAACGTGGCGTCGGGCGCGTCCTGGGTGTCGATCCACCACGGTGGCGGCGTCGGCATGGGGCGGTCCATCCACGCCGGACAGGTGACGGTGGCCGACGGTACGAAGCTCGCCGGGGAGAAGATCCGTCGGGTGCTCACCAACGACCCCGGCATGGGCGTGATCCGGCACGTGGACGCCGGGTACGACATCGCGGAGTCGGTGGCCGGCGAACGCGGAGTGCGGGTGCCCATGCGCGAGGGTGACCAGGCGTGACGCGGCGTCCGGCTGACCCGAGCGAGAGCCGTCCGGCCGGGACGCGGACCCCGTCGCCGGCCAAGGGTGACTCCTTCCACACGATGTGGCGGGAGCTGCGCCCCATCGGGCGCCACCCCGAGTCCGGCGGTTACCGGCGCTTCGCCTGGACCGCGGCCGACGCCGAGTGCCGGGCCTGGTTCCGGCAGCAGGCCGAGGACCGCGGGCTGGCCTACGAGGTCGACCGCAACGGCAACCAGTGGGCCTGGCTCGGGGATCCCACGACCGGGGACGCCGTGGTCACCGGGTCGCACCTCGACTCCGTGCCCGACGGCGGGGCCTTCGACGGGCCCCTGGGCGTCGTGTCCTCCTTCGCCGCCGTCGACGAACTGCGCGGCAGGAACGCGCGGTTCACCAAGCCGCTGGCCGTCGTCAACTTCGGTGACGAGGAGGGCGCCCGGTTCGGGCTGGCCTGTACCGGGTCCCGGCTGACGGCCGGTCAGCTCACCGCCGAGCAGGCGCACCGGCTCACCGACGCCGACGGTGTCACGCTGCCCAGGGCCATGGAGGCCGCCGGGTACGACCCCGACGTCATCGGGCCGGACCCGGAGCGACTCGCACGCATCGGCGCCTTCGTCGAACTGCACGTCGAGCAGGGGCGCGCCCTCGACCTCACCGGCGACGCCGTCGGTGTGGCCAGCGCCATCTGGCCGCACGGGCGGTGGCGGTTCGACTTCCGGGGCGAGGCCAACCACGCGGGCACCACCCGGCTCGTCGACCGGCGCGACCCGATGCTGCCGTACGCCGAGACCGTGCTCGCCGCCCGCCGCGAGGCCGCGCTCGCCGGTGCCGTCGCCACCTTCGGCAAGATCGCCGTCGAGCCGAACGGCGTCAACGCGATCCCGTCCCTAGTGCGCGGCTGGCTCGACTCCCGCGCCGCCGACCAGGCGAGCCTGGACACCGTGGTCACCGGCGTCGAGAAGGCGGCCCGCGAGTACGCCGCCGCGCACGGCGTCGACCTGGACGTGGTCCGCGAGTCCTTCACGCCCGTCGTCGAGTTCGACCACGCGCTGCGCGACGAACTCGCCCGTCTCCTGGGCACGGACACCGACCTGAGGGTGCCCGTCCTCGGCACGGGCGCCGGACACGACGCCGGAATCCTGTCCGGGAGCGTCCCGACCGCCATGCTGTTCGTGCGCAACCCCACCGGTGTCTCGCACTCCCCGGCCGAGTTCGCGGCCGAGGACGACTGCGTGGCCGGGGTGCGCGCGCTCGCCGACGTACTGGAAGGGCTGGCCTGCACGTGACCCCCACCGAGCAGACGCGGACGTACTGGCTGGAGCAGGCCTGGCTCGGCACCCTCCCCCAAGCTCTCGACGGCGCTCGAGCAGGGGGGACCCCCATCGAGCCGGGCGTGGCGCTCGACGTGCGCGACGGTCGCATCGCGGCCGTCCGCACCGGCGTGCCCGTCCCGCCGCCGGGAGCCGAGGTGCTTCGGGGCCTCACGACCCCGGGCCTGGCCAACGCGCACAGCCACGCCTTCCACCGGGCCCTGCGCGGCACCGTTCAGGTCGGCTCCGGGACGTTCTGGACCTGGCGCGAGGTCATGTACGCCACCGCCGACCGGCTCACCCCCGAGACGTACCACGCGCTGGCCCGCGCGGTGTACGCCGAGATGGCGCTGGCCGGCATCACCGCCGCCGGCGAGTTCCACTACGTCCACCACGCCCCGGGAGGCGCCCGGTACGCCGACCCGAACGCGATGGGCGAGGCCCTGATCGAGGCCGCCGCCGAAGCCGGTATTCGCATCACCCTCCTCGACACCTGCTACCTGTCCTCCGGATTCGGTCAGCCGCCCGACACCCACCAGCTCCGCTTCTCCGACGGGACGGCCGAGGCCTGGGCCGAACGCTGTTCAGTTCTCAAGGAACACGATCACGCGCGGATCGGTGCCGCCGTGCACTCCGTACGGGCCGTGCCCGCGCGGGAACTGGCGACGGTGGCGCGGTGGGCCGAGGAGCGGCGGGCCCCGCTCCATGTGCACCTGTCGGAGCAGACCGCCGAGAACGACGCCTGCCAAGCCGCCCACGGGTGCACCCCGGCCCGGCTGCTGGCCGACCACGGCGTCCTCGGCCCGCGCACGACCGGCGTGCACAACACCCACCTGACCGAAGAGGACATCGCCCTGCTCGGCGGATCCGGCACCGGCACCTGCATGTGCCCGACCACCGAGCGGGACCTGGCCGACGGCATCGGACCGGCCGTCGCCCTCCAGCGCGCCGGCTCCCCGCTCTCCCTCGGCTCCGACAGCCACGCCGTCGTCGACCTGCTCGAAGAGGCCCGCGCGATGGAACTGGACGAACGGCTGCGCACCCGCACCCGCGGCCACTGGACGGCCGCGGCCCTGCTGCGGGCCGCCACCGCCGACGGTCACGCCGCCCTCGGCTGGCCCGAAGCAGGCAGCCTCACCCCCGGCGCCCTCGCCGACTTCACGACGATCGCGCTGGACTCGGTCAGGACAGCGGGGACGCTGCCCAGGCTCGGCGCCGAGACGGCCGTATTCGCCGCGACTGCGGCGGACGTACGCCATACGGTCGTGGGCGGTCGGCACATCGTGCGGGACGGCGCCCACACCCTCGTACCGGATGTGCCGTCGGCGCTGGCAGGTGCCGTCGAAGCACTGCGCGGCTGAATCCCCCCGTCACCCTTGAGGACACCATGAGCAGCACCGTCATCACCAACATCGCCACACTGGTCACCAACGACCCCTCCCTCGGTGACGGCTCCCCCCTCGGACTGGTCCGGGACGCGGCCGTCGTCATCGACGGCGACCGCGTCGCGTGGACCGGTGAATCCAGCAAAGCACCCGCCACTGACAACCGGGTCGACGCCGGCGGCCGGGCGGTGATCCCCGGCTTCGTCGACTCCCACTCCCACCTGGTCTTCGCGGGCGACCGCACCGAGGAGTTCAACGCCCGCATGTCCGGCCGGGCCTACAGCGCGGGCGGCATCCGCACCACGGTCGCCGCCACCCGCGCCGCCACCGACGCGGAGCTGGAGGCCAACCTCACCCACTACCTCGCCGAGGCCCTGCGCCAGGGCACGACCACGTTCGAGACCAAGTCCGGCTACGGCCTCACCGTCGCCGACGAGGCCCGCGCCCTGCGCATCGCCGCCGCGCACACCGACGAGGTCACCTACCTCGGCGCCCACATCGTCTCCCCGGACTACGCCGAGGACCCGGCGGCGTACGTCGCCCTGGTCACCGGGGAGATGCTGGACGCCTGCGCCCCGCACGCCCGCTGGATCGACGTCTTCTGCGAGAAGGGCGCCTTCGACGGCGACCAGGCCCGGGCGATCCTCACCGCGGGCAAGGCCAAGGGACTGCTCCCGCGCATCCACGCCAACCAGCTCTCCCACGGCCCCGGCATCCAGCTCGCCGTCGAGCTCGACGCGGCCAGCGCCGACCACTGCACCCACCTGACCGACGCGGACGTGGACGCGCTGGCGAACGGGAACACGGTCGCCACGCTCCTGCCCGGCGCCGAGTTCTCCACCCGCGCCCAGTGGCCCGACGCCCGCCGCCTCCTCGACGCGGGCGTCACGGTCGCCCTGTCCACCGACTGCAACCCGGGCTCGTCCTTCACCTCCTCGGTGCCCTTCTGCATCGCGCTCGCCGTACGGGACATGGGCATGACCCCGGGCGAGGCGGTCTGGGCGGCGACCGCGGGCGGTGCGAAGGCCCTGCGCCGCGGCGACATCGGCCGTCTGTCCGCGGGCGCCCGCGCCGACCTCGCCGTTCTGGACGCGCCCAGCCACGTCCACCTGGCCTACCGGCCGGGCGTCCCGTTGGTGACCCAGGTCTGGCGGCGCGGCGTACGCGAGGTCTGACCAGCGCCTGACCGGCCGCCTGGGTTTTCGGCCGAGTCCGGTCAGGTGCTGCCCGCCACTTCTGCGCCGCACTTTCCGCCGCGCGGGTCGAGGGAGAGACAGCCGTCCGGGTGCGGGGTGAGGGCGGTCCCGCCGGCGATGGCGGGGCGGATCACGCCGTCCGGGTCGACGGTGAAACGCAGGTTGCGGCCGTTCCTGCCGTCGACCGACGAGCACCTCCAGATGCCGACGCCGTTGTCCACGGAACCGCGGCTGTAGGCAGAAATCGGGGTCCGCCGCCGACTGGAGCACCTGACGGTGGGCGTCGAGCCGCCAGCGCCGGGTGGAGGCGGACCCGCACGGGGCGGTGACGACGTCCGTGCCGATGTCGAAGTCGCCGGCCACGTCCAGGCAGCGGCCCGAGGCGGCGTTCACCACCTGCGCGTGGGCCGCGCCCGGCGGATGCACGGGCGCGGGCGACGGGCTGGGCGGCGGCTTCGGGCGCGCCGCCCGGGAGTGGCGCGGCGTCGGCTCGGGGAGGGGTGCCGGGAGGGCGGCCGGGAGGTCGCGGACGGAGAGGGTGCCGGCGGGGTCGCCGACACCGTGGCCGTCACCGTGACCCGCACCGGCGGCGTGGGCACGGTCACCGCGCCCGCCGCCCGCTGGTGCGGTGTGCCGTCGTTCGAGTGACCAGGAACAGCGGCAGCGGCGCGAGGGCCACGCCGAGCGCCGCCGACGCCAGTGCGTAGCGGCGGGAGGGCGGCCTGTGGCCCGCGCCCGGGCTGCCGGAAGCGGATCGGCCGGCCGGTGTGCGACGTAGGCGGCGCCGCCCCGGGGCAGCAGGCCCTCGGCCACCGCGGTGCGCGGGTGGTCGCGCAGGCACTGGGGGCGCTGTCCGCCCGGCACCACCGACGGCACCGGACGGAAGCGTCCCCGTCACCCCGTCACTCCTCGAGTGTCAGGCCCTTGCGCAGTTGCCCCAGCGTGCGGGAGAGCAGCCGGGACACGTGCATCTGCGAGATGCCGAGTTCCTCGCCGATCTCGGACTGGGTCATGTTGGCCACGAACCGCAGGGACAGGATCTTCCGGTCACGGGAGGGCAGCTGGGCGATCAGCGGCTTCAGCGCCTCGACGTACTCGATGCCTTCCAGCCCGTGGTCCTCGTAGCCGATGCGGTCCGCGAGGGCGCCCTCGGAGTCGTCCTCCTCGGGCTGGGCGTCCAGCGACGACGCGGTGTAGGCGTTCGAGGCGGCCATGCCTTCCACCACCTCGTCGTTGGACAGACCGAGATGCTCTGCGAGTTCCGTGACCGTCGGGGCGCGGTCGAGCCGCTGGGCCAGTTCGTCACCGGCCTTGGCGAGGTCCAGGCGCAGTTCCTGGAGCCGGCGCGGGACGCGCACGGACCACGAGGTGTCGCGGAAGAAGCGCTTGATCTCTCCGATGATGGTGGGCATCGCGAACGTCGGGAACTCCACGCCCCGCGACAGTTCGAACCGGTCGATCGCCTTGATCAGGCCGATGGTGCCGACCTGGATGATGTCCTCCATCGGCTCGCTGCGGGAGCGGAAGCGGGAGGCGGCGAACTTGACGAGCGCGAGGTTGAGCTCGACGAGCGTGTTGCGGACGTACGAGTAGGCGTGGGTGCCTTCCTCGAGGGACTCCAACCGCTCGAAGAGGGCCTTGGACAGGGCCCGGGCGTCGTCGGGGGCCACTTCGTCGTACGGGGGAATGTCCGGAAGTCCGGCCAGTGCGTCGGCCTGATCGGCCCGCTCGGCGCGTACGTCGTGGAACGCGATGGGATCCAGGTGCTCCGTGGGGGGTGCCGACGTCGCCATCTGGGTATGCGATGCGTCGAGCCGGGGTGACATGATGTCCTCCATCGTTCTCGGCATACGGCTGCCGAAGCCAATACGTGCACTGCGGTGTGCGGCGCCTCCAAAGCCGGCCGTGTCGGGTGCGGGTCTCTACTAGCCCTACCCGCTTTCCCAACACCGCCGCAAGTTCCTTATGTGGAGGTATGTCCGGTTGTGTGCGGTTGTCGGCTGTCGGAGCGGTGAGGGAAGGCGTAGTGTTCGAGGGCGTCAGTCAGCAGCCAAGACCCCGGGAGAGAGAGACGGCATGGACCGCGGGACGGTCGGCAGCGCACAGTCGGGCCGGCTTCTGGTGGAGGTGCGGCAGGAGGGCTCCAGTGCCGTCGTGACGCCGGCGGGTGAGCTCGATCACCACACGGCCGACCTGCTGCGCGAACCGCTCGAGGAGTGCCTCGACAAGGGGCGCTCGCGCCTGGTGGTGGACTGTTCACGCCTGGAGTTCTGCGACTCCACGGGGCTGAACGTGCTGCTGGGCGCGCGGCTGAAGGCAGAGGCGGCCGGAGGGGGTGTGCATCTGGCCGGGATGTTGCCGGTAGTGGCCCGTGTGTTCGAGATCACAGGGGCGGATGCGGTCTTCACCGTGCACGACTCCCTGGAGGACGCCCTGGCCGACGAGGCCGGCTGAGCCGGCCTCGGGCTCGTCGACGTGCCCCTTCCGTGTTCCGCGCCCGGCGTACGCCGGGCGCCCGCACGGCGGGCCGAAAACGGGGGTGTTCCCCCCGATCGGTCGGGCAGGAGACATCCTGAGACGATCGGCCGCCCTCGCGGGAGTCGGCGACCGGGGTTCGGCATGTGTACGGACGTACCGACCGTGTGCGTGTGAAGTGACTGGTGACTTTTGAATCGTGAACTGGTGAATCGGTGAGGTGAAGCGCTGATGAGCACCACCCGGCCTTACTCGCCGGGCGACCGCGGCCCGGAGCCCAGCGGCGCTTCCGGGGCGTCCGAGGGGGACGCGCCGACGGGCGCGGTACCCACAAGGGGTGCGACGGCCGTGCCGGCGGCCCCGTCCGGGAGTCGCCAGATCCGCAGGCTGAGCTTCGACGGCGAGAGCGGCGTCGTGCCGCTCGCCCGCGACTTCGCCCGCCAGGCGCTGTACGCGTGGGGCTGGCTGCCCGCCGCGACCGCCGACCAGCGGGCCGCCGCCGAGGACGTGCTCCTGGTCGTCTCCGAACTGGTCACCAACGCCTGTCTGCACGCCGAGGGCCCCGATCAGCTGGAGATCACCTGTGACAACAAGGTGATCCGCATCGAGGTCTCCGACCGCGGCACCGGCCAGCCCGCTCCGCGCACCCCGCACCGCGCCGGCCGCCCCGGCGGCCACGGCATGTTCATCGTCCAGCGGCTGTGCCTGGACTGGGGAGTCGTCCGCGCCCCCGGCGTCACCGGCAAGAGAGTGTGGGCCGAGCTGGGGGCACCCGCCTGAACCGGGGGAGCCGCTCGGCAAGGCCCGACGGCGACCGCGGCACGAGGACCGCAACACGAAGACCGCAACGCGAAAGGGCCGCCCCAAGAGGGGCGGCCCTTTCGGTGACCGTAGGGGTGACGTCAGTGGACGTCGCCCATCAGGGACTTCACCTTCCGGCGGTACATGTAGACCGCGACACCGGCGAGGGCGGCGAGGACCGCCTCCAGCGCGACCGCTCCCGTGCCGCTGAGGTCGACCCCGGCCACGGCGGGGTTGGACAGCAGGCCGGTGATGGAGTCGCCCGCGGTGACCGCGAGGAACCACACACCCATCATCTGGCTGGCGTACTTGGCCGGCGCCATCTTGGTCGTCACCGACAGGCCGACCGGGGAGAGGCACAGCTCGCCGACGGTCTGGATCAGGTAGATGCCCACCAGCCACATCGGGCTGACCAGGGTGTCACCGTTGGCCATGCCCAGCGGCAGCAGGAAGAAGAAGAACGAGACGCCGATGAAGAACAGGGCGGCCGAGAACTTCGCGACGGTGCTCGGCTCCTTGCCCTTGCGGTTCAGCCACAGCCAGAACCAGGCGAAGACCGGGGCCAGGGCCATGATGAACACCGGGTTCAGCGACTGGTACCAGGAGGACGGGAAGTCGAAGCCCAGCAGCGAGGAGGAGGTCTTGGTCTCACCGAACGCCTGGACCGTGGAACCGCCCTGGTCGTAGATCATCCAGAAGGCGGCGGCCGCGACGAAGAACCAGATGTAGCCGGTCATCTTGGACTGCTCGACGGACGACAGCTCCTTGTCGCGCTTGATGCGCAGCAGGACGCCGGCCGGGATGACCAGACCGATGACGGTGAGCGGGATCATCGCCCAGTTCAGGGTGAAGTGGCCGGTGAAGCCGACGATGCCGTAGAAGACGGCGCCGACGGCGAGCCAGGTCAGGCCCTTGCGCAGCCAGGAGGCACGCTCGGCGGCGTCCAGCGGCTTGGGCACGGTGTTGCTCTGCGGGCTCAGGTTCCGGGTGCCGATGAGGAAGGCCGCGAGGCCGATCGCCATGCCCACGGCGGCGAGGCCGAAGCCGAGGTGCCAGCTGACCTGCTGACCGACGGTGCCGATGATCAGTGGCGCGAAGAAGGCACCCATGTTGATGCCCATGTAGAAGATCGTGAAGCCACCGTCGCGGCGCGGGTCGTCCGGGCCGTTGTAGAGGTGGCCGACCATGGTGGAGATGTTGGCCTTCAGCAGGCCGGAGCCGAGCGCGACCAGCGCGAGACCGGCGAAGAAGGGCGCCTGGCCGCCGGGCAGCGCCAGGACCGCGTGGCCCGCCATGATCGTGATCGCGGCGATCGCCACCGTCTTGCGGGGGCCCCAGACGCGGTCGCCCAGCCACCCGCCGGGCATGGCGAGCAGGTACACCATCGACAGATAGACGGAGTAGATCGCGGTGGTGGTGGCCAGATCCATGCCGAGCCCACCGCCCATGCTCCCCTTCTTGGCGTCGGGACCGCCGGAGAGCAGGTATACGACGAGTAGGGCCCGCATGCCGTAGAAGCTGAAGCGCTCCCACATCTCGGTCATGAAGAGGGTGGCCAGGCCGCGGGGGTGGCCGAAGAAGGTCTTCTCGGAACCGGGGGTGCCCGGATGGGCCGAGTCCTTCGTCAGGCTGGACGCCATGGTCGTTCCTTGCTGGTCGGGACGCGCCGCCTCGGCGGGTACGCGCCCGGTGGGGGTAGCCGGCACCGGCAGGCCTGAGGTCCACCCCACGCCCAGGGGGAGCCCGCTCCGGATCGCGAAGCGGCGGACGACGGCCACCGGGATCCACACCTCTGCCCGCGTCGACGCGCGTACGAGGCCCGGCCCTAGGTCATTCTTCCCGGGCCGGCCGGGGCCGACCCGCCCACAAAAGAGACCTTCAGCGTCAAGACGATCGCCAAAGGTCCCCTGTGTGCATCAGACGTTCGATCCACCATACGGCAGGACACTGCCGGATATGGAAGGAGTTGAGACACGGATCACAGGTCGATGGGGAACCCTGCCCCGCTTTCGAAGGTCTATTACCGAGGCCTCAAAGGATCGCGTCCAGCGCCGACCGGACCGTGTCACGGGGCCGCACGGATGGCACCCGACCGGCCGCAAGGTAAGAACCGCGCGCGTCGATCACACCGCAGGACCACCCCAGCGGGCGGCACAGGCGGACTACCATCGGCTCATGACCCGTGTACTGCTCGCCGAGGACGACGCGTCCATCTCGGAGCCGCTGGCCCGCGCACTGCGCCGGGAAGGTTACGAGGTCGAGGTGCGTGAGGACGGACCCGCCGCGCTCGACGCCGGAATGCAGGGCGGTGTCGACCTGGTCGTGCTGGACCTCGGGCTGCCCGGCATGGACGGCCTGGAGGTCGCCCGCCGGCTGCGCTCCGACGGCCACACGGTGCCCATCCTGATCCTGACCGCGCGCGCCGACGAGGTGGACACCGTCGTCGGTCTCGACGCGGGCGCCGACGACTACGTCACCAAGCCCTTCCGGCTCGCCGAACTGCTCGCCCGCGTCCGGGCCCTGCTGCGGCGCGGCGCCGCCGAGCCGCAGCAGCCGCCCGCCACGCACGGCGTGCGCATCGACGTCGAGTCCCACCGCGCGTGGATGGGCGACGAGGAGCTGCAGCTCACCGCCAAGGAGTTCGACCTGCTCCGGGTGCTCGTCCGGGACGCGGGCCGGGTCGTCACCCGCGACCAGCTGATGCGCGAGGTCTGGGACACCACCTGGTGGTCGTCCACCAAGACCCTCGACATGCACATCTCCTGGCTGCGCAAGAAGCTCGGCGACGACGCGGCGAACCCCCGGTACATCGCGACCGTGCGTGGCGTGGGCTTCCGCTTCGAGAAGAGCTGAGAGACGCCGCCCGCGCTTTGGTAGGAGGACATGCGCCGCCGACTGATCCAGTCCACGCTCGCCGTGGTGCTCGTCGTGATCGCCGTCTTCGGCGTGTCCCTGGTGATCGTCGAGACCCGCACCATCAGCACCAGCGCCCAGGAGCGGGTCGACTCCGAGGCGCTGCGGCTGGCCAGCATCGTCGACAGCAGGCTGCTCGGCGCGGCGACGGTCAACGCGGACGTCCTGCGCAACCAGGTGGCCGACGGCCAGTACGCCGTGGTCGGCATCCCCGGACAGCGGCCCATCCAGGTCGGTGCCAAACCGTCCGGTGACGTGATCCACTCCACGGCCACGGGAGAGCAGGGCGAGACCGTCCGGGTGGAGGAGCCCCGCTCCTCGGTGACCCGCGAGGTCGGCCGCACGCTGCTGATCATCGGCCTGGTGGCGCTGCTCGCGGTGGTCGCCGCGGTGCTGCTCGCGGTCCGCCAGGCCAACCGGCTCGCCTCCCCGCTGACCGACCTCGCGGAGACCGCCGAACGCCTCGGATCCGGCGACCCGCGCCCCCGCCACAAGCGCTACGGCGTCCCGGAGCTGGACCGGGTCGCGGACGTGCTCGACGGATCGGCCGAGCGCATCGCCCGCATGCTGACCGCCGAGCGGCGGCTCGCCGCCGACGCCTCCCACCAGCTGCGTACGCCGCTGACCGCGCTGTCCATGCGGCTGGAGGAGATCACCCTCACCGACGACCCGGACACGGTGAAGGAGGAGGCCAACGTCGCGCTCGCCCAGGTCGAGCGGCTGACCGACGTGGTGGACCGCCTGCTGACCAACTCCCGCGACCCCCGTACCGGCTCCGCCGTCTCCTTCGACCTCGACGAGGTCATCCAGCAGCAGATCGCCGAGTGGCGCCCCGCCTACCGCAGCGCCGGCCGGGCGATCGTCAGCTCCGGCAAGCGGCACCTCCAGGCCGTGGGCACGCCGGGCGCCGTCGCGCAGGTGCTGGCCGCGCTGATCGAGAACTCCCTCATGCACGGCGGCGGCACGGTGGCGCTGCGCACCCGCGTGACCGGCAACCAGGCCGTCGTGGAGGTCACCGACGAGGGCTCCGGCGTCCCCGCCGACCTGGGCGCCCGTATCTTCGAGCGCACCATCAGCGGCCGCAACTCGACGGGCATCGGGCTCGCCGTCGCCCGCGACCTCGCCGAGGCCGACGGCGGCCGCCTGGAACTGCTCCAGGCCCAGCCGCCCGTCTTCGGCCTGTTCCTGTCCCGCACCCCACCGCCGAAGAAGCAGTCGGAGGACCACCCGACGGTGCGCTGACCGCCGCCGGCAGGACGGGACCCAGGACCTTCCGTCTGGATCATGCCCGCTCGCGGGGTCTGGTGCCGCTCCCCCAGGCTCTTCGAACAGGGGACACACCCAGCCGCGCTGTCGTCGGTCGGCGGGACCCTAGCGGAAGACCTCGGGCCGCGGCTTCTTCGACTCGGTCTGGAGGAAGGACTCCGCGCCCGCCACGGTCTGCCGGGCCGGCAGGGCACGGAAGACCCAGGTGCGGTACGACCAGAAGCGGAACAGGGTCGCGATGCCGATGCCGAGGAACTTGAAGACGTTGCTCTGCAGCGGGCTGTCCCAGCCGAAGCCGTACGTCGCCAGGTACAGCACGCCGTTCTCGATCACCAGGCCGACCACGCTGAACAGCAGGAACAGTGTCAGTTCCCGGGTGCGCCCGCTCTTGTCGCGGTCCCGGTACGTGAAGTAGCGGAAGCCGATGTAGTTGAAGACGATCGCGACGACGGTCGCGATGACACTCGCCCGCACCACCTGAAGTCCGGTCACGTGCCGCACCAGGTTGAACACGAGCAGGTTGACCAGCAGCCCCGCTCCCCCCACCGCGCCGAACTTGACGACCTCGCGCCACAGCTGGTCCACGCGCCTGCGTAGCGCGCCGCGGGGCGCCGGGGGCGCCGGTCGAAGCCCCGAGGAACCATGTTCCATGGTCGTGCAGGCCCCCGTCTCGGTCGGTTCAGTCAACCCGGCCATGCTAACCAGCGCTCCACGCCCGCGCCTGTGGACGAGGCATCAGCTCGGGAACAGGTCGGAAAGAGTCCGGGAAAAGGCGGGAAAGAGCCGTCGAAGCGACTGGTAAGAGCGCCGACGGGGACGCCGGTACGGTCGGACGCGTACGTCAGTGCGGCGGGTGACTCTCAGCGTGGGTGGGCGCGGGCGCCGGTACGGCCCCGGCGGGCGCGGAAGCGGGGTGCGCCGCGGCGGCCGATACCCTAGGAGCGTGACGTTCCCGGTAATCGGCATGGTCGGCGGTGGCCAGCTCGCTCGTATGACACACGAGGCGGGCATCCCGTTGGGCATCAGGTTCAAGCTCCTCAGTGACACTCCCCAGGACTCCGCGGCGCAGGTGGTGAGCGACGTCGTCATCGGCGACTACCGCGACCTGGACACGCTGCGCGCGTTCGCGCGGGGCTGCGACGTGATCACCTTCGATCACGAGCACGTCCCCACCGAGCACCTGCGGGCCCTGGAGGCGGACGGCATCCCCGTACGCCCCGGCCCCGACGCGCTCGTGCACGCCCAGGACAAGGGCGTGATGCGCGCGAAGCTCGACGCGATCGGCGTGCCGTGCCCCCGGCACCGGATCGTGGCCGACCCGAAGGACGTGGCCGCGTTCGCGGCCGAGGGCGACGGTTTTCCCGTGGTCCTCAAGACCGTCCGCGGCGGTTACGACGGCAAGGGTGTGTGGGTGGTCGACTCCGCCGAGGAGGCCGCCGAGCCCTTCCGCGCCGGCGTGCCCGTCCTCGCCGAGGAGAAGGTCGACTTCGTCCGGGAGCTGGCCGCCAACGTCGTACGCTCCCCGCACGGTCAGGCCGTGGCCTACCCGGTCGTGGAGTCGCAGCAGGTGAACGGCGTCTGCGACACCGTGATAGCCCCGGCCCCCGACCTCGACGAGAGCCTCGCCCTCCAGGCCGAGCAGCTCGCGCTGACGGTCGCCAAGGAACTCGGTGTCGTCGGTCACCTCGCCGTCGAGCTGTTCCAGACCCGCGACGGCCGCATCCTCGTCAACGAGCTGGCGATGCGCCCGCACAACTCCGGCCACTGGTCGATGGACGGCGCGATCACCTCCCAGTTCGCCAACCACGTCCGCGCGGTCCTCGACCTGCCGCTCGGCGACCCCCGCCCCCGCGCCCGGTGGACCGTCATGGTGAACGTCCTCGGCGGCGACTACCCCGACATGTACTCCGCGTACCTGCACTGCATGGCCCGCGACCCCCAGCTCAAGATCCACATGTACGGCAAGGACGTGAAGCCCGGCCGCAAGGTCGGCCACGTCAACACCTACGGCGACGACCTGGACGACGTGCTGGAACGCGCCCGTCACGCAGCCGGCTACCTGAGAGGCACCATCACCGAATGAGCCCCGCCCACCCGTCACCCGACCGCCACCCCTCAACGAGTGCTGACACGCGCCCCTTCCCTCTGGTGGGCATCGTCATGGGGTCGGACTCCGACTGGCCCGTCATGGAGGCCGCCGCCGAGGCGCTGGACGAGTTCGAGATCTCCTACGAGGTCGACGTCGTCTCCGCGCACCGCATGCCGCGCGAGATGATCGCGTACGGCGAGCGGGCGGCGGACCGCGGACTGAAGGCGATCATCGCGGGTGCGGGCGGGGCCGCCCACCTGCCCGGCATGCTCGCCTCCGTCACCCCGCTGCCGGTGATCGGCGTGCCCGTCCCGCTGAAGTACCTGGATGGCATGGACTCCCTGCTGTCGATTGTGCAGATGCCGGCCGGGGTCCCGGTGGCGACGGTGTCCGTCGGCGGCGCCCGCAACGCGGGTCTGCTCGCCGCCCGGATCCTCGCCGCGCACGACGAGGACCTGCTCGCCCGGATGCGGGAGTTCCAGCAGGAGCTGAACGACCAGGCCACCGAGAAGGGCAAGCGGCTGCGCGCCAAGGTCGAGAACTCCGGCGGCTTCGGCTTCGGCACGGGGAAGTGACGCCGATGTCCTCGCTCAACGAAGCCCGGGCCCTGCTGCGCGAGTTCCCCGTCGTCGACGGCCACAACGACCTGCCCTGGGCGCTGCGCGAGCAGGTCCGCTACGACCTCGACGCCCGCGACATCGCCACCCCCCAGAACGACCACCTGCACACCGACCTGCCGCGCCTGCGCGAGGGCGGCGTCGGTGCCCAGTTCTGGTCGGTCTACGTCCGCGCGGATCTGCCCGACCCGGTGCCGGCGACGCTGGAGCAGATCGACTGCGTACGGCAGCTGCTCGACCGCCACCCGGCCGACCTGGCCCCTGCTCTGACCGCCGCCGACATGGAAGCGGCGCGCGCGGACGGCCGTATCGCCTCCCTCATGGGCGCCGAGGGCGGCCACTCCATCGCCGACTCCCTCGGCACGCTGCGCGGTCTTTACGCGCTCGGCGTGCGCTACATGACGCTCACCCACAACGACAACGTGGCGTGGGCGGACTCGGCGACGGACGAGCCGGGCGTGGGCGGTCTGTCGGCCTTCGGCCGCGAGGTGGTCCGGGAGATGAACCGGCTCGGCATGCTGGTCGACCTCTCCCACGTGGCCGCGACGACCATGCGGGACGCACTCGACACCACGAGCGCGCCGGTGATCTTCTCGCACTCCTCCGCGCGAGCCGTGTGCGACCACCCCCGCAACATCCCGGACGACGTGCTGGAGCGGCTGCCCGCCAACGGCGGGATCGCGATGGTGACGTTCGTGCCGAAGTTCGTGCTCCAGGCGGCCGTGGACTGGACGTCCGCGGCCGACGAGAACATGCGCGCGCACGGCTTCCACCACCTCGACACCACCGCCGAGGCGATGAGGGTCCACCGTGCCTTCGAGGAGGCGAACCCGCGCCCGGTCGCCACGGTCGCCACGGTGGCCGACCACCTCGACCACATGCGCGAGGTCGCCGGCATCGACCACCTGGGCATCGGCGGCGACTACGACGGCACGGCCTTCACCCCCGACGGACTGAACGACGTCTCCGGCTACCCGAACCTGATCGCGGAACTCCTGGGCCGCGGCTGGTCCAGGACCGACCTGGCCAAACTCACCTGGCAGAACGCGGTACGCGTCCTGGGCGCGGCGGAGGACGTCGCCCGTGACCTGCGAGCCACCCGGGCGCCGTCCAACGCGACGATCGGCGAACTGGACGGCTGAGTTCTCGTACTCCGACGACCGCTACAGCGAATGACGGACGCCTCTCAGCAGGCGCATAGGCAGAACGGGTGCCCGGCGGGGTCGGCGTAGACCCGGAAGCTGCTGCCGCCCTGCTCGGCCAAGGGCTTCGCGCCGAGCGCGAGCACGCCCTTCTCCGCCGCGTCCAGGTCCTCCACGACCAGGTCCAGGTGGAGCTGCTGCGAGGCGTCCGCGGCCGGCCACTTCGGCGGCACGTACCCCGGCGCCTTCTGGAACGCCAGCGCCGACCCGCCCGGCACCTTCAGATCCACCCAGTCGCCCTCGCCCTCCACGGTCCCGCCGAGCACCTCGGCGTAGAAGCCGGCGAGGGCGCGCGGGTCGGGACAGTCCAGGACGACGACACCCAGCTTGGCGAGAGCCATTACTTCCTCCCAGTCGGGGACGGTGTTACCCGTTGGCGCGGGCAACCAGTAACCGTTACCGCATGCTCACACACTGCCGGTAACGGCGCAACCGGATTCACGAGGTACCGTCGCTGACATGAGTGAGAGATCGTCCGCGCCCGGGAGCCTGGCGCTGGTCGAGGCCCTGGTGAACACGCTGGACATCGAGACGGGAGCCGACTCGCTCGACACGGTTGAGGGCCGGGCGCGTCTGGGGATCCCCGAGGCGGAACTGCCGCAGGCGCGCGAACTGCGCGAGTCGCTGCGCGCGACGCTGCTGGCCCACGCCGGTCACCCGCCGCACCGGGAGGTGACACCGCTGGGCGAGCTGCTGGCGCGGGCGCCGCTGCTGGTGGCCGTCGACGCCCGGGACGGCTCCGCCACGCTCGCCCCCGCCGACGACGGCCCCCTGCTCTCCCGGGTCGCCGCCGCCGTCGCCGGGGCCCTCGTCGCGGGCACCTGGACCCGGCTGAAGGCCTGCGAGGCGGTCACGTGCCACTGGGCGTACTACGACCGCAGCCCGGCCGGACGCGGCCGCTGGTGCTCGATGCAAGTGTGCGGAGCGCGCGCGAAGATGCGCCGCTATCGGGCGAAGCAGACCTGATCCACGGGGAGTTCGCCGCCCAGGCCGTGCCCCGGTGGTGCACAATGCCCGCAGACGCCGGTTCGGCCGACTGAGCCTCGGCCGAACCGGCGTCACACGTCTGCCGGCTTGTGGGGACTTACGCGGTCGGGCGTCCCATCGCCCGGTACGTCCACCCGGCCCGCCGCCACAGCTCCGGGTCCAGCGCGTTGCGTCCGTCGAGGACCACCCGGGCGGCCACGACCTCGCCCAGCCCGGCCGGGTCCAGCTCGCGGAACTCCCGCCACTCGGTCAGGTGCAGGACGACGTCCGCGCCCCGCACGGCCTCGAGCGCGGAGCCGGCGTACCCGAGCGTGGGGAACACCCGCCGGGCGTTGTCCATGCCCTTGGGGTCGTAGACGGTCACCTGGCCGCCCTGAAGATGGATCTGCCCGGCGACGTTGAGCGCGGGGGAGTCCCGTACGTCGTCCGAGTCCGGCTTGAAGGTGGCGCCGAGCACCGCGACCCGCTTGCCGAGGAACGGCCCGCCGCCCAGTGCCTGCCGGGCCAGCTCCACCATCTGCCCGCGCTGGCGCATGTTGATCGAGTCGATCTCGCGCAGGAAGGTCAGCGCCTGGTCCGCGCCCAGCTCACCCGCGCGCGCCATGAAGGCCCGGATGTCCTTGGGCAGGCAGCCGCCGCCGAAGCCGATCCCGGCCCGCAGGAACTTCCCGCCGATCCGGTCGTCGTACCCGATGGCCTCGGCCAGCTTGGCCACATCGCCGCCGGCGGCCTCGCAGACCTCGGCCATCGCGTTGATGAAGGAGATCTTCGTGGCCAGGAAGGAGTTCGCGGAGGTCTTCACCAGTTCCGCGGTGGGGAAGTCGGTGACCACGAACGGGGAACCCTCGCCGATCGGCGTGGCGTACACCTCGCGCAGCAGCTTCTCCGCCCGCTCGCTGCGCACGCCGACCACGATCCGGTCCGGGCGTAGCGTGTCCTGTACGGCGAAGCCCTCGCGCAGGAACTCCGGGTTCCAGGCCAGCTCCACGTCGGCGCCCGCGGGCGCGAGCTCGGCGATCGCACGGGCCAGGCGGTCGGCGGACCCCACGGGCACGGTCGACTTGCCGACGACGAGCGCGGGACCGGTCAGGTGCGGGGCGAGCGAGGTGACGGCGGAGTCGACGTGACTCATGTCGCAGGCGTACTCGCCGTGCTTCTGCGGGGTGTTCACGCAGACGAAGTGGATGTCCCCGAACGCGGCCGCCTCCGCGTAGTCCGTCGTGAAGCGCAGCCGTCCGGTCGAGCCCTCGATCCCGGCCACGTGCCGGCGCAGCAGTTCCTCCAGACCGGGCTCGTACATCGGGACCTCGCCCCGCCGGAGCATCTCGATCTTCTCGGGGACGACGTCCAGACCCAGCACCTCGAAACCGAGCTCGGCCATGGCCGCGGCGTGCGTCGCGCCGAGATAGCCGGTGCCGATCACGGTGATCTTGAGGCTCATGGGTGCTCCAGGAGAGACGACGGTGATGCGGTGCCCGAGCATATCGGGGGCATGCGCGGGGCCTTCGCCGGGCAATGTCCCCGCTGTCGCCAAGCTCACGTATCACTGGCGTGGGCGGCCGCCTAAAATTCGGGTTACTTAACGGTAATTAGCGTTGGAGCGTGAGAGACCTTGGCCGGATCGGCTGACTTCGACCTGTACCGCCCGTCCGAGGAGCACGACATGCTCCGCGACGCCGTCCGCTCGCTGGCCGAGGCGAAGATCGCGCCGTACGCCGCCGCGGTGGACGAGGAGGCCCGCTTCCCGCAGGAGGCCCTGGAGGCGCTGGTCGCCAACGACCTGCACGCCGTGCACGTACCCGAGGAGTACGGCGGCGCGGGCGCGGACGCCCTCGCGACGGTCATCGTGATCGAGGAGGTGGCCCGCGTCTGCGCGTCCTCCTCCCTCATCCCGGCCGTGAACAAACTGGGGTCGCTGCCGGTGGTGCTCTCCGGCTCCGATGACCTGAAGAAGAGGTACCTGGCCCCGCTCGCCAAGGGCAACGCGATGTTCTCGTACTGCCTGTCCGAGCCGGACGCGGGCTCCGACGCGGCAGGCATGAAGACCAAGGCGGTCCGCGAGGGCGACACGTACGTCCTCAACGGCGTCAAGCGCTGGATCACCAACGCGGGCGTGTCCGACTTCTACACGGTGATGGCCGTCACCGACCCCGACAAGCGCAGCAAGGGCATCTCGGCGTTCGTCGTCGAGAAGTCGGACCCCGGGGTCTCCTTCGGCGCCCCGGAGAAGAAGCTCGGCATCAAGGGCTCCCCGACCCGCGAGGTCTACCTCGACAACGTCCGGATCCCCGCCGACCGCATGATCGGCGCCGAGGGCACCGGCTTCGCCACGGCGATGAAGACCCTGGACCACACCCGCATCACCATCGCGGCCCAGGCCCTCGGCATCGCCCAGGGCGCCCTCGACTACGCCAAGGGCTACGTCAAGGAGCGCAAGCAGTTCGGCAAGCCCATCGCCGACTTCCAGGGCATCCAGTTCATGCTCGCCGACATGGCCATGAAGATCGAGGCCGCCCGCAACCTCACCTACGCTGCCGCCGCCAAGTCCGAGCGCAACGACCCGGACCTCACCTTCCAGGGCGCCGCCGCCAAGTGCTTCGCCTCGGACGTCGCCATGGAGGTCACCACGGACGCCGTCCAGCTCCTCGGCGGCTACGGCTACACCCGCGACTACCCGGTCGAGCGCATGATGCGCGACGCCAAGATCACGCAGATCTACGAGGGCACGAACCAGGTCCAGCGGATCGTGATGGCAAGGAACCTTCCCTAGCGCTGTGACCGGAAGGGTTCACCGGCTCGCGACGCCCGGTACGGCACCTCGCCGCGTTGTCGCATCACCCGAGTACGTCCAGTACGCGGGCGGCGCTCCGCCTTGCGATGCTCCCCCACTGCCTGAAGGAGGTGCCCCCGGCACCGGGCGCCGCGAGCTTCCCGGCAAACCTTCCCGGCCACAGCACTAGTGCCCCGGCAGGCAACGTTTGCCCGTTGAGGAGCGGCGTCCGGTGCGTGCTCTCGGTGTGCCGACCGGAAGTCCTCGTACTGGGCGTAC